>CADAXH010000109.1 GCA_902791785.1 uncultured Ruminococcus sp.
ATGCACCTGTGGTATGTTACACATTTTGAGTGTGATTTCGAACAGGGCGACGAAATTGTTTTTGAGGGAATTGACACTATAGCTGACATCTACCTTGACGGAGAGCATCTGAGGAGAGCAGAGAATATGTTTATTCCTCACACCGTCAGTGCAAAAGGAAAAGGCATCCATGAACTGATGGTGCATATTACACCGGCTGTTATAGAGTCGAGAAAATATACGGTTCCTGCTTCGTCCAATGCCCTCTGGTACAATTATCAGGGACTGTACATAAGAAAAGCGGCATATTCTTTCGGCTGGGATATTCTACCCAGAGTTGCTTCAGGAGGAATATGGAAACCTGTATATATCGAACAGAAGAGAACTGATTACATAAAAGACGTTTTTGTGTATACATTATTTGCAAGACCCGAAGAAAACAGAGCAAAAATCAGATTGTATTTCGATCTGGAAGTCTCCGATGACATGATTCAGAATTACAAAATCAGATTCTCCGGAAAGTGCGAAGACAGTGAATTTTGTGAAGAGATAGTGCCATGGGGTAATCAGTACAGCAGACTGGCTTTTGTTATCAACAATGCAAAATTGTGGTGGCCAAGGGGATATGGCGAACAGAACCTGTATGACTGTAAGGCAGAACTCATATTTGAAGACAAAGTCGTAGATACATATGAATTGAAAGTTGGAGTCAGAACAGTTGAACTTGAAAGAACAGAAAGCATTAAAAACGGAGAAGGAGAGTTCGTATTCAAGATAAACGGAGTACGCGTTTTCTGCAGAGGTGTCAACTGGTCTCCCTTGTCTCCTTTCCCGTCTGAAAATGAGAAAAAACTGGATCTTGGTCTCAGGCTCCTGGATGAATCGGGTTCCAACTGCGTGAGAATGTGGGGCGGCGGAGTCTATGAAGACGATAAATTCTTTGATTTCTGCGATGAAAAGGGAATAATGGTATGGCAGGATTTCATGATGGCCTGTGCTGTTTATCCTCAGGACAAAACATTTATGGACAAGCTTGAAGAGGAAGCAGTATTCCAGATATGCAGATTGAGAAATCACCCATCCCTGATTTTGTGGTCCGGAGACAACGAATGTGACTGTACATATAACACCTGGGGCGGAGTCGTCAGAGACCCGAATGAGAATGTTATAACTAGAGAACTGCTTCCGCAATTGTGCAGAATGCATGATTTTTCAAGACCTTATCTTCCCTCTTCACCATATATATCCGAGGAGTGTTACAGACTTGGTCTCCATTCACCCGAAGAGCACCTCTGGGGAGACAGACCTCATTTTGAACATGCATATTACAAAAATTCCGAGTGCAGATTTGTTAGTGAAATAGGATTCTTCGGAGCAGTATCGGAAAAGAGTGCGAGAAAGTTTATAGGGGAAGATTATCTGTACCCAATTTTGAAAGAAGACGGGAAAGTTAATGACCACTGGCTGGCTCATGCTACCGAAACACAGATAACAGATCTTGAGTCCCCATATAAATACCGCATGAAAATGCAGGTCAACAAATTTAAAGAGTACTACGGCAAGCTCCCTGAGACATATGGGGAATTTGCGAAGAAGAGTCAGATAATACAGGCAGAAGCTGTCAAATATTTTATTGAACTGTTCCGTGGAGACAAGTGGAAGAGGACGGGTATCATATACTGGAATCTCACTGACGGATGGCCATTGTCATGTGAATCAGTTGTTGATTGTTATGGCGAAAAGAAGCTGGCTTTTGAATATATGCAGCGAGCATATGAGCCGGTATATCTGATGATAAAAGATACTGAAGAAGGTCATGATTTGATTGTCTGCAATGACACTCAAGATGAAGTTGAGTTGACTTATATAGTCATTGATGCAGATACAAAAAAGATAGTGGCAAAGGGAAAAGGGATTTCCAAAGCAAATGACAATACTGTACTTACCGAAATTGAAATCCCGGACAAAGGATCGCTGTTGAAGATTGAATGGTCAATGGGAGAAAAAGTTTTCCATTCTCACTATTTCAGAGACTATTTTCACATTAATGCGGACGAATACCTTGAAAAAACGAAAATCAAGGAATATGTGAATTATTGACAAAATCCAAAACGATTTTGACAAATATAAGTGGCTCGGGGACCTCATCACTGATATGAGGAATGAGAGCCACTTTTTTTCTGTAATATATTAATAATTAGGCGAAAAAGAATAACTACCCGCACCTGTTTACACAAAGCTGCGGGTAGTTTGCTGTTTCTTTACACTCTTGCGACGCCTGTTTCTTTTGCGGCCCGAACAACCGCTTTGGATACCTCTTTTACGACCCTGTCATCAAATACATCGGGTATAACTGCATCTTTTGTGAGTGGGGAAGGTGCAAGCGAAGCAAGCGCTTCGGCAGCAGCAAGCTTCATTTCCTCATTAATTTCTTTTGCTCTGCAGTCAAGTGCTCCTCTGAATACTCCGGGGAAGGCCAGAAGGTTGTTTATCTGATTTTTGAAATCACTTCTTCCGCTGCCTACCACATACGCACCCGCTTCTTCAGCATCCTGAGGCATTATCTCGGGCACAGGGTTTGCCATTGCAAATACAATTGCCTTGTCTGCCATGGATTTGACCATTTCTTTTGATACAATTCCTGCTGCAGAAACTCCAATGAACACGTCTGAGCCTTTCATTGTCTCTGCAAGTGTTCCGCATACATTGTCGGGGTTGGAAATCTTGGCCAGTTCTGCATATGAAGGTCTGAGATCTGTTCTTTTTGTTGATATTGCTCCGTGTCTGTCGCAGAATATGACATTCTTCGCTCCCGCTCTCATGAGGAGCATACCTATTGCGGTTCCGGCAGCGCCGCTTCCGCTGATTACAATCTTGAGGTTTTCTATTTTCTTTCCCACTATTTTCAAAGCATTTGTCAATGCCGCAAGGACAACAATAGCAGTTCCGTGCTGGTCGTCGTGGAAAATAGGGATATCGCAGATTTCTTTAAGCCTTTTTTCAATTTCAAAGCATCTTGGTGCAGAAATGTCTTCAAGGTTGATTCCTCCGAAGTTCTTCTGAAGAAGATAAATGGTGCGGACGAGTTCGTCCGGATCTTTTGAGTCTATGCAGAGAGGAACCGCATCTATTCCCGCGAACTGTGAAAAAAGAAGGCATTTTCCTTCCATGACCGGCATGCCTGCGGCTGGTCCTATGTCGCCAAGGCCAAGAACTGCTGTTCCGTCTGTTATGACGGCGATTTCATTCCATCTTCTGGTGAGTTCATAAGATTTGTCTTCGTCTTTCTGTATTTCAAGACACGGCTGTGCGACTCCAGGTGTATATGCCAAAGAGAGATCTTCTCTCGTTTTGACTTCGATACTGGGGACAAATTTCATTTTTCCGCGCCATTCTGCATGTTTTTCGAGTGACTGCTGTCCTATAGTTTTGTTTTGCATTGTTAAAAGGCTCCTGTTGTTTAATTTTACTCACATATTTTACAACTTTGGATTGTAAAAATCCATCTGTTTCACCAGTATTTCAGGTCTTTCTGTGACAAATGCAGATTATATGTATTTTTGTGCAAAATTACATATATATTCTTAAAAAATATTATGACAAACAAGCAAAAAAATGCTATAATATCCTATCGAGTACAAACCTCATTTCTATTGGTAAATCAGTCAGGAGGCATCATATGGAGGACAGAGCAACCATTAAAAAGAACAAAAGAAATCCGGGGGTAAGTGTCCCTGTCGTCTTTTCTTCCTCTTCCGCTCCGCTTTCTCTCATTGATCCACAGTTCAATTCTCCCGAATATTCAATTTTGCCCGGTTTTTGCGATGTGCATGTGCATTTTCGTGAACCGGGTTTTTCATATAAAGAGACTATAAGAACAGGTTCTCTTGCAGCTGCTCACGGCGGATATACCGCTGTCTGCACGATGCCCAATCTGAATCCGGTTCCGGATAATCTTGATCATCTGAGAATTCAGACGGAATTGATTGATTCAACTTCAGTCATTTCCGTTTATCCATACGGAGCATTGACAGTGGGCGAAATGGGAAAGGAAGCAGCTGATCTTGATGCAATGGCTCCTCATGTCATCGCTTTTTCCGATGACGGAAAGGGAGTTCAGGACGACGCAATGATGGAGAGACTGATGATTAGAGTAAAGAGTCTGGACAAGATACTGGCTGCGCATTGCGAAGATAACAGATACGTGAACGGAGGATATATCCATACAGGTGCTTACGCAGAAGCACACGGGCACAGGGCTATACCTTCAGATGCTGAATGGCGTCAGGTCGAGAGGGATCTGAAGCTGGCAGCCCGCACAGGGTGTTCGTATCATGTCTGCCACATATCCACAAAAGAAAGCGTAAATCTGGTCCGGGAGGCAAAAAGAGCGGGAGTTGACGTGACTTGCGAAACTGCTCCGCACTATCTGGTGTTCACCGAGCAGGATCTTAAAGAGGAAGGAAGATTCAAAATGAATCCTCCTCTGGCTGAGCAGAAAGATAAAGAAGCACTGATTGAAGGAATTATTGACGGGACAATCGACATGATTTCAACAGATCACGCACCTCACTCAGATGAAGAAAAAAGCCGCGGGCTTCAATCATCTCCGTTTGGTGTCGTCGGATTGGAAACTGCTTTTCCTGCTCTCTATACTCACCTGGTCAAAAAAGGCATTATAGATATTAAAAAACTGATGGATCTTATGGCATTCAATCCAAGATGCCGCTTCGGGATTCCCGAAGAAGGTTATTCTGTCTGG
>CADAXH010000110.1 GCA_902791785.1 uncultured Ruminococcus sp.
ATGTAAACCTGAACAAGGTACTCGGTCTGATGCTTTCAAACGGACTTGTCGCTCTATCAGGCTCTCTTTTAGCACAGTATCAGGGATTTGCAGATATCAATATGGGACGAGGAGCAATTGTCATAGGACTTGCAGCAGTTGTAATCGGTGAAGCAATATTCTCTAAGATTGTCAAGAATTTTGCGCTGAGACTCTGTGCAGTGTCAATTGGTGCTGTAATATACTTCATCGTGTACCAGTTTGTTATAAGTCTTGGAATACCAACCAATTATATGAAGATGCTTTCAGCTGTTGTAGTTGCCATTTTCCTAGGAATTCCGTATTTGAAAAAGAAGTATTTTGAATCCGGTGTAAAAATTAAGAAGGAGCCTAAGAATCCAGCGGGAGGTGAAGAAAATGCTTGAATTACAGAATGTAACCAAAGTATTCAATCCCGGAACAGTCAATGAGAAAATCGCAGTCAACGATGTGTCATTGAAACTGGAAGACGGTGATTTCGTCACGGTTATCGGAAGCAACGGAGCAGGAAAAAGCACTATGCTTAACCTGGTTGCAGGTTTGTGGAAACCTGACAGCGGCAATATATTGCTGGATGACATAAACGTAACTAAGATGCCCGAATTCAAAAGGGCAAAGTACATGGGACGTGTTTTTCAGGATCCCCGCGATGGCACTGCCAGCGATATGAACATTGAAGAGAATCTTGCAATTGCTGCCAGAAGAGGCGGAAGACACACTCTTAAATGGGGAATCACAAAAAAGGAAAGAGAAACATATAAAGAACTGCTCGCCGGACTCGGACTTGGTCTTGAAAACAGAATGACGAGCAAGGTAGGACTATTGTCCGGTGGTCAGAGACAAGCTATAACATTGCTTATGGCAAGTCTTAAATGCCCCAAAATACTGCTCCTTGACGAGCACACAGCTGCATTGGATCCGAAGACTGCCAAGGTTGTTCTTGACCTTACAGACAAAATCGTTGAAGAAAACCATCTTACAACCCTGATGGTCACTCACAACATGAAGGATGCAATTGCACACGGAAACAGATTGATTATGATGAACAACGGACATGTGTTGTTTGACATAAAAGGCGAAGAAAAGAAGAATCTCACGATTGAAGAACTGCTTGAGAAATTCAATCAGACTTCGGGAGAGGTATTTGCCAGCGATAAAGCATTGCTTTGATTTTTTTCTCCGTCTGTTGTACTGACACTTAATGTCAGCCAAAAATGCTTTTTGATTACAAACGGAGGGAATTATGAACAGCTATTATCGATTTTACTATTCTTTTATCCCTTTCAGGCCTACAGCGTGATTTTAATCAGAAGTAATAATACAGATTAAAGTTCGCGAGGTCAGATTTGGGAAGATCTCGCGACACTTATTGCCGCGGAAATACAGTACGCGGTATTTTTATGTTTGGAGACAGAAATGGTTTCAAAAAAGAATCTGGAACTCGGATTAAAGAGTTCCGTCATAAGAGAAGTATTTGAATACGGTAAAAAGCGCAAAGCTGAAATCGGAGAAGAGAATGTTTTTGATTTCAGTTTGGGCAATCCGAATATTCCGGCACCAAAAATAGTGAATGACACTTTGAAGAAGCTGATCCAGGACAGTGATCCGACGGAACTTCACGGCTATTCATCGGGACCGGGAGACATAGAAGTCAGAAAAGCTGTAGCCTCATATCTGAACGAGAGATACTCGGTTAACGAGAGTTACAGCAGGATATATATGACTTGCGGCGCAGCCGCATCTTTGACAATCACCCTGAATGCACTTGTTGAGGAAGGTGATGAAATAATACTGCTCGCCCCGTTTTTCCCGGAATACAGAGTATTTGTTGAACACACAGGCGCAAAGCCAATCGTAGTCAGATGCGACTGGGACACTATGCAGCCCGACGTTACAAAAATACGCGATGCCATAAATGAGCATACAAAGGCGATTATTATCAACAGTCCGAACAATCCGACGGGAGCAATTTATCCGAGTATGGTTCTGGCGGAGCTTTCAAGTGTGCTGTCTGAAAAAGAAGTTCGCTATTCTCATCCAATTTATGTTATATCTGACGAACCATACAGAGAACTGTCATACGGGTATCCGGTTCCATACACCGCAAAATTCATCAAAAACACCATAAGCTGTTATTCATTCAGCAAATCTCTCTCATTGCCGGGTGAAAGAATAGGGTACATATGCGTGTGCGAGAGATGCGAAGACGGCGACAACATATTTGCTGCAGTCTGCGGTGCAGGAAGGGCGCTTGGATATGTCTGCGCACCGGTCCTGTTCCAGAAGATGATTCCTTCAGTACTCGGATACACATCGAGCATAGATGAATATGAGAAGAATATGCTTGAAATCAAGAGGATTCTTGACGAGTGCGGGTTTACCTACATTGAGCCCCAGGGCGCTTTCTACATATTCATAAAATCCCCGGCTTCAAACGCACAGGAATTCTGCGAAGCAGCAAAACAACTGGATCTTCTCTTTGTCAGAGGAGACGAGTTCGGCGGAGCGGGATATGTCAGAATAGCATACTGTGTATCAAACAAAATGATCAGGAATTCTGAAAAAGCATGGATTCAACTGGCGAAAAAATACAATTTGAAAGGCAATTGCAATGAGTAAAGAAGAACTTAGCGAGGCAAGAGAGCAGATCAATAAAATAGACGACGAAATGAGCAGGCTTTTTGAGCTGAGAATGGAAGCTGCAAAGCAGATAGCTCAATACAAAAAGGAACACGGTCTTCCGATCAAGGACAAAAGACGTGAGGATGAGATGATTGAAAGATTGTCTGCGCAAATAAGCGATGAGACAATCAGACAGTATTATGTCCGCTTTCTGAGAAGTACAATAGATATATCATGCGACTACCAGCACGTTCTTTCAGAAGGATCAAAGGTTGCATACTGCGGAGAAAAGGGTGCGTTTGCATACTTTGCAATGAAACATATTTTCCCGGACAGCGTAGACTGCAGATTTGACACTTTTGCCGATGCTTATGAATCGGTAGTCAAGGGAGAATGCGACTATGCGGTTCTGCCGATGGAAAACAGTGCGTCAGGCGAAGTCGGCCAGGTGACTGACATGCTGTTCTCGGGTTCGCTTTATGTGACTGCAATGTATGACATGCCGATAAATCAGTCGCTAATTGGAGTTAAAGGGGCCTCACTTGGTGATATCAAAAAAATATACAGTCACCCGCAGGCAATTTCACAGTGTGCAAAATATCTGCAGAGACATAAAATTGAGGCAGTTGAAACATCTAGTACTTCTGCTGCAATCAAATATGTCTCGGAGTTGAATGATAAGACAGTGGCCGCAATTGGCTGCGAACAGGCGGCTGACTTCTACGGAATGAACATACTGGATCCTATCATAAACGAGCAGAGAGCAAATACAACTAGATTCGGAGTGTTCTCCAGAGCCCTGTCCAACACTGCAGGAAAGAATCCCGGAGATAACTTCATCCTTACATTCACAGTCAGAAATGAGGCGGGTGCTCTTGCCGAAGCGGTAAGCATCATTTCATCTTATGACTTCAACATGAGAACACTCAGAAGCAGACCGATGAAGGATTTGCTCTGGAATTACTACTTCTTTGTTGAAGCAGAAGGCGACATCATGGGCGAGTCAGGAAAAGCCATGATGCGGGCGCTCTCCGGATGCTGCGACAAATTGAAAGTTGCAGGAATCTACCAGTACAAATAATCGAGGTTGATATGACAATCAGAGTTAATTTGGCTGAAAGCAGCTATGACATTCAAATTGAGAACAACGCTATCGACAGGTGCGGAAATCTGTTTGACAAATACAATAAAGTTTTTATTGTAACGGATTCAGGTGTACCGAAGGAGTATTCCGAAAGAGTCGCAAAAAGCGCAAATGGCAAGGCAGTTGTTTTTGTAATGAAAAGGGGCGAAGAGAATAAAAACTTCGTCACTTTAATGAACATATGCAATGACATGCTTACAAACGGTCTGACAAGGAAAGACTGCGTCTGTGCTGTCGGAGGCGGAGTAGTCGGAGACATCACTGCATTTGCCGCTTCCATATACATGAGGGGGATAGATTTCTACAATTTCCCGACGACACTTCTTTCAATGGTTGATTCGTCTTCTGGCGGAAAAACAGGAATAGATTTCGGAAATGTCAAAAACGTGATAGGAACTTTTTATCAGCCCAAAAAGGTTATCATTGATCCGTCCGTGTTGAAAACACTGAGTGAAAGACAGGTAAGATGCGGTCTTGCCGAAGCTCTTAAAATGGCTGCAACATTTGACTCAAAGCTGTTTGATTTCATGTCAAAGGGCAGTTTCACAGACGGTGAAATGCAGCATATAATCGAGAGATCGGTTGAACTCAAGAAAAGCATAGTTGAAAAAGACGTAAAAGAAAAGAGCATAAGAAAATCTCTGAACTTCGGCCACACAATCGGTCACGGAATTGAAGTAGCAGGAAAAGAAAGCCGTTACCACGGCGAATGCGTCGCAATAGGTATGGTGGCAATGAGTTCATCGGACTCATCAGCGTTGTTTACGAGATAGAGCTCAACCTTCTCGATGGTCTTCGTGGCCATGTTGGCACGCACCTTGACAGGCAGCACGTCGCCCCTTGCCACTTTCAGGGCAGC
>CADAXH010000111.1 GCA_902791785.1 uncultured Ruminococcus sp.
GGCATTTCAGTCGGTGCAACCGCAAGTGCTGCAAACTTCCTCGCATGGGACACATTGAAGATTATCGTACTGGGATTGTTTGCATTCTGTCTGTCTACTATAGGCGGACTTCTTGGCGGAAAATTCCTCTGCTTTGTCACACACGGAAAGATCAATCCGCTTATCGGCTCTGCCGGTGTATCCGCTGTTCCGATGGCAGCAAGAGTCTCTCAGGATGTAGGCAAGAAGGCAGACCCGAACAACTATCTGCTTATGCACGCAATGGGACCAAATGTTGCAGGTGTCATAGGATCTGCAATTGCAGCAGGTA
This sequence comes from uncultured Ruminococcus sp., assembly GCA_902791785.1. GTDB lineage: Bacteria > Bacillota > Clostridia > Oscillospirales > CAG-272 > CAG-841. Next base: position 311 of record CADAXH010000111.1, read on the forward strand.
TATTCCTTGCTCTGTCCAGATCAGGCGTACTTGCCAGTATGTTCGTGTAATTGATGGAAGGTGATAATTATGGCAAAAGTTAAAATATGTGAAACAGTGCTGAGAGACGCTCACCAGTCCCTCGTAGCAACAAGAATGACATTCGACCAGATGGCTCCGATTCTTGAAGAAATGGATAAAGTCGGATATCATGCACTTGAGGCTTGGGGCGGCGCAACATTCGATGCATGTTTGAGATTTCTGGATGAGGATCCTTGGGACAGACTCCGCAAAATCAGAGCTGCTGTCAAGAACACAAAACTCCAGATGCTGTTCAGAGGACAGAACATTCTCGGCTACCGCCACTACTCCGATGATGTGGTTGAATATTTCGTTCAGAAGTCAATTGCAAACGGAATTGACATCATCAGAATATTCGATGCTCTTAACGACCCGAGAAACCTTGAAACGGCAATTAAAGCCACTAAAAAAGAAGGCGGCCATGTACAGGCAGCCATCAGCTATACAACAAGTCCCGTTCATTCAAACAAAGGATTTGCAGAGTATGCAAAACAGCTCGAAGGAATGGGAGCAGATTCAATATGCATAAAGGATATGGCAGGTCTTTTAACCCCGTACAATGCATATGATCTTGTAAAAGAACTGAAAGAAACAGTTTCAATTCCGATTGAACTCCATACTCACTATACGACAGGCCTCGCTTCCATGACGCTTTTAAAAGCAATAGAAGCAGGATGCGACATAATCGACACAGCCATTTCCCCGCTCGCAATGGGAACAAGCCAGGCACCTACAGAGTCACTCGTAGCTGCTCTTGCGGGGACAGAATACGACACCGGACTGGATTTGAATCAGCTCAACAAAGTCGCTGTTCATTTCACAAAAGTCCGTGAAGAATTCATAAAGAGCGGAAGACTTGATCCGAAGGTTCTGAAAGTTAACGTTAATACCCTTCGTTATCAGGTTCCGGGCGGAATGTACTCCAACCTGCTTTCACAGCTGAAACAGGCCGGAAAATCCGACAAACTCGAAGAAGTTCTTGCTGAAGTTCCAAACGTCAGAGCCGACGCAGGGTATCCTCCGCTTGTAACTCCAAGTTCACAGATAGTCGGAACACAGGCTGTCTTCAATGTGATTATGGGCGAAAGATACAAGATGGTCACAAAGGAATTCAAAGGTATCATCAAGGGAGAATACGGAAAAACTCCTGTTGACATTGATCCTGAATTCAGAAAGAAAATCATCGGAGATGAAACTCCTATCACATGCAGACCGGCAGACATGCTTAAGCCTGAACTTGATAAACTTCGCGAAGAAGTCAAGAAATGGTCCATTCAGGACGAGGATGTGCTTACATATGCTTTGTTCGAGCAGGTAGCTGTAGATTTCTTTGAAAAAAGAAAAGCAAAAATGTACAGCATAGACGAAAACTCTGACAAAGAAAACAAGCTTCACATCGTATAATAATTACGGCAGAGATTCAATTCTCTGCCGTAATTTAATTATTTGGTTGTAATTAATCAAAGAATGCTCAGCAGTACCCTGTTGGATTTTTCAGCTGAGGATTTTGTAAATGACACATAGTCAAAATTCGAATTATCGTCAGCTCCGTCAGATATGCTTCTCAAAATGCAGAATTTGACTTTTGCAATATAGCACACCTGAGCAACTGCCGCACCTTCCATTTCGCATGCAACGGCGCCGAAATTGCGGACGATCCTGTCCTTGCTTTCTTTGGTTGCAATAAACTGGTCTCCCGAAGCAATAGTCCCAACCATGTAATTGTATCCAAATTTTTTCACCGCAGATTCTATTTTCGATGCGAGATTCTTGTCGCTTTCCATAAAAATCACATCAGTACCGCTTATGTAGCCCACAGGATCACCGATAACAGATGTGTCAACGTCATGCTGTACCAGTTTATCTGAAATGACTATATCACCAGTTTTAAGTGAATTGTCAAGTGCACCGGCAACACCCGTGTTTACAATATAGTCGGGATTAAATGTAAGAATCATAGTCTGGGCACAGATAGCAGCATTTACTTTGCCCATTCCGCACACTGCCACAACAACGCTGCTTTTCCCTATCATTCCGAAATTGTATATAATGCCGCATATGTCACGGCTGTCCCTGTTCTCGATTCTGCTGATCAGTCCTTCTGCTTCAGCTTTCAATGCGCAGATTATTCCGAATTTGACTTTTTCCATAACATTTCACCCACTTTCTTTTTTCATTCTACACAATCGTTCTTCATTTTTCCATATGCAAAATTATCTCATTTGGCATTTTTGGTTATTTTGACAACAAAACTAGTAAAAAAAACTATTTTTTCTACTTTTTTACGAACATATAATTGTTGAATAGTTACAAAGTAAGATATAAAATATATACATAAAGATCGCCAAGGAGATTTCAATCATATGGAATTACTTGAAACAAGAATTGCGAAAGAAGGCATTGTCGGCCAGGGTGATGTACTCAAGGTAGGCAGTTTCCTTAATCAGCAGATGGACATTCCGTTTGTTGACAAACTTGCCGAGGAAATCCATACTCTCTTTGCAAGCGAAAATGTTAATAAGGTACTCACTGTAGAAGCATCGGGAATATGCATAGCTGCACTTGTTGCGCTGAAATTCAACGCTCCTGCAGTATACGCAAAAAAACACAACACATCAAACATCGCCGGTGAATGCTACTCTTCTCACCTTCATTCATATACCCATAACTGCGACAATACGGTCATAATACCCAAGGACTATCTTGGAGTAAATGACCGTGTTTTAATTGTTGACGATTTTCTTGCAACCGGCGAAGCAATGGAAGCGCTGATCGGGCTCGTCAATACATCCGGTGCCACTCTTGTAGGATGCGCCGCTCTTGTGGAAAAGGTATATCAGGAAGGCGGAAATAAAATCCGCAGCCGAGGAATAAGAGTTGAGTCTCTTGCCAAGGTCAGCAATCTATACGGAAAAAACGGTATAGAATTTGAACATTAACCAGATTTAATAGAAAGTTGAACTTTCATTAAATAAATAAAAAAACATTTTTTAAGGGAGAGTCTTTATGAAAAAATTGTTTTCTTTAATTCTTTCTGTGGCAATGATAGCTATGATTGTTTTGGCATTTGCTTCTTGCTCAGGCAAAACTGAAACCGGTACAGACATGAAGGATTCATTCTTGCCCAGACAGTCAGTAGGTACATTCACTGTTCCATCAGATTTCAAAATAGGTGTAATTCTTCTCCATGACGAAGATTCAACCTATGACCTCAACTTCATCAACGGCATCAAAACTGTTCAGGCTGCTTTTGGTATGAAAGATGAACAGGTTATCATCAAGAGAAACATTCCTGAAGGAAATGAATGCTACGAAGCTGCAATTGACCTTGCAAACAATGGTTGTAAAGTTGTTTTCGCAGACAGCTTCGGTCATGAAGATTTCATGATTCAGGCTGCTAAGGAAAAACCGGACGTAGAATTTGCTCATGCAACAGGAACAAAGGCTCACACTGCCGGTGTAGCTAACTTCCACAACGCATTTGCTGCCATCTACGAAGGCCGTTACCTCGCAGGTGTTGCTGCTGGTTTGAAACTGAATGAAATCAAAGCTGCAGGCAAACTTAAAGGTGATCATCCTGTAATGGGTTATGTTGGCGCATTCACATATGCTGAAGTTATTTCAGGTTATACAAGCTTCTATCTCGGTGCTAAATCTGTATGCCCGGATGTTACAATGAAAGTTCAGTTCACAGGTTCTTGGTATGACCAGGATGAAGAAAGAAATGCTGCAAATGCTTTGATTGCTGCAGGTGCAGACCTCATTTCTCAGCACGCAGACTCACTCGGCGCTCCTACAGCTTGTGAAGATGCAGGAATCCCGAACATTTCATACAACGGTTCAACATATGATGCCGGTCCGAACACATTCATCGTCTCATCTGCAATTGACTGGGCTCCATACTATGCATACCTCATCAAACAGGTTGTAAACGGTGGCGAAATTGATACAGACTGGGTTGGTACAATCCAGACAGGTTCAGTTGTTCTTTCAGGCTGGAACTCAAAAGTTGCTGCTGCAGGAACAGAACAGAAGCTCAAAGATCTCATCGCTCAGTTCAAAGCAGGAACACTTAAAGTATTCGATACAGAAAAAGACAACTTCATCACAGTTGACGGCAAGAAGCTGACAACTTACGAAGCTGATGTAGATACAGACGACGCTTTCACACCTGACACACAGGTTGTTAAAGACGGAAAATACTTCGAAGAATCAAAATTCCGTTCTGCTCCTTACTTTGATGTAAAAATCGATGGAATTGAA
>CADAXH010000112.1:0-4535 GCA_902791785.1 uncultured Ruminococcus sp.
GAGAAAATTCATAAGTTCTTTCCTGTCAAGCGAGGTTTCAATGTCCATCTTAGGTATTTTAACGGAGACCTGACGCCCGGCGGCTTTTGAAAGCTTTTCGCTCAAACCGGATTCATCCCCCAGCACAAAAGCCATATTTATGCCGCCCGACATCGGCAGTATCACCGCCTGCGTTTTGCCGTCTTCGTAATATGCGTAATTTTCGGTTTGCCGCATAAAATCCTTTTTGACCGTCTCGCCGCCCTCGGTGTGGAAATCGTCACGTATCGTAGCCGATTCATAAAACGCCGTCTCCCAGTTATCCTTAAAGTAAAGCGCGTTCATCAGCACGACGGCAAGCCCCTGCGTATCGTATCCGTCGGGAAGAAGCCGCGGTATGAGCTTTTCCGTTTTTTCATTCACCCAGCCGTTTATCTTCTGAACGGCGTTATCTTCGGTAAATCCGAAATATTCGGCGCCGTAGTTCGCGGCGACGTATTTTTTGTATTCTTCTGAAAAGTCCTTCTCTATATTTTCCCTTTTCCAGACGGAATTTGCGACTTTGAGCGCCCGCGCCGGAGCCGGACTGTTCTTATCGACGTATCCTTTTTTTACATACTCGTTATGCTGTTCGATCTCCGAATCAAGCTGCCCGTAAAAACTCTTTACAAAGCCGTTGAATTTGGTGCAGTAGGCGGTCCATTCTTCGACGTCCGCCACTCCAAGCGCTTTGAGCAGTTCTTCTTTCGTATCGCCCTCGGCGCCTGCCAGAAGCAGACCCAGCGCATACCTGAAGGAAACCGGCGAAACCATAAAGTTGCCGCTTTTGTTACCGGCGATATAGGAAATAAACGCCTCATCAAACCCGTTTGCCACAACGTTACTGCTGATCGTTTTTATATCGTCGGCATTAAGTTCAGGCGCCTGCGGCTTGATTTCCGCCTTTTCCGCCGCCTTTCCCGGCGTTTTGTTGCCGCCGCACGCGCATAGCGTGACGGCGAGTATAACGCAAAGAAGCAATGAAACAATCCTTTTCATGACGTATAACCTCCGTTTTCAGTATTCCGTGTTTTATGGAATTTTCCACAAGAGGCTGTATGCTGAGCGGAGGAATATTGAAGTCTGTCACTTTTGTGTCATAAATTACGTTCAGGCGATTGTCAAAACGAAGCTTTTCCAGTTCCACATATGTCTTGATGTGCTGAAGCTCTTTTTCAAATGGAATCATGTTTGTTTCAGTCAATGACTGAAGATTGTGGCGCAGGTATTCAGTGAAGTTGTCAAGAGCACACTGCGCTTTTTCCGGATCAATGGTTATCATGGTTGATATTGATGACAGGGAATTGTAAATGAAATGAGGCTGAATCTGTGAAATCATGATTTTTATCTGGGATTCCTTGTTTTTCTGTTCCTGTCTTGACAGCTCCAGGTTTCTTTCAATACTCAGGAAGACAAAAAGGCCTTCTATTGCAATAATAATTGATGCATATGCAATCGCATAGCCAGGTAAGAGGTTCTGGATGATAATTGCCACGAAAGGCAGGAAACAATAAATTGAGAAAGCTGTCTTCTCGCGCACATTCAGTTTTTTGTTTGACAGGGTTACAACCGCGATGATGATAAACATGATAAACTGATATCCCTGGGAAAGAACCATCAGGGGACTGCGTGTGTATACCCCATCAATGGATTTGAAGAAAATTCCGGTAAATATATTGGCAATGTCGAACAGGAAATAAACAATGAACAGTGAGACATTGATGGTTGAAATGACAATGTCGGTTTTTTCGGGTACGTCAACATAACTGCTCATATAACGGAAAAGGAGCAGCACTTGTATATTGTTCATTATGTAAAAAGTAGTATAGAATGCAATTATGAAGGCATCACTTGTGTATACTTGCTTGATAAAAGTGAAAGCCAGGTATGCCGCAAAGTGAATCATGGTAAACAAAAAGAAATACAGAAGTTCTTTTTCATCTTTTCTTTTGTCTTTTTTTATTGCTATGCTTATCAGGTGCACTGCTAAAATCAGAAAGCCTATTATGCACACTGTTGCATTGAATACTGTGTTGTTTTCCATAATTAGGTGATGTAATTATGCTGAAAAGCAAATATACACTTTCTCCGGTTAGATTATTTGTGACGATTTTTCTTTTTTATTATACACGTGCCGCGATTTTTTGTCAAAAATACGCATTTTTCAAAAAATTGGTATTATTTGTTGCACGTTTGTTGCAGTATTATATTTATAATGAAGACAAACGTAACGCAATGGGCGTATTCTGTCATGGAATAATTGATGGAATTCTGTTGCGAAAATAGAAAAAGGCGGGTTTTATATGAAATATTTTAAAATGTTCGTTTCAGTATTGCTTGCATTGATAATGCTGACAACGCCGATTTTGGCTGCACCTCGCAGAACCAAATATGTAAGTGACGTGATTGTTGCTTTCGGCAATACTTATGAAGAGGCAGTTCAATGGCTCAAAAGCAATGGTTGGAGCAATTATGTTGAAGCAGATCTGAACAAGAACAGTTCATCCATATTCGATAAGGACAGGGCTGTTGTATTGGGTTACAGAACGACATATAACGTTGACGAAGCTATAACAGACCTTGCGCTTATGAATATGGAAGGCGGATACAGCTACACTTCGTATAACGAAATGATTGCAAAGAAGAAAGAGGACTGGAAACTGTTTGCCCAGGATTTTTCCGCTGCTTTGCAGGAGTACAGAACAAACTACAATAAGGGTAATAAAAAGGCACTAGCCGCTTATCATCTGCTGAACGAGTTCGTTGATGATGATACAGGTAAAACCGTAGGTACACTTTTCCTTAACCTTATTAAGGAAGAAATGAGTGAAAGTGATTACAACGCATTGACGGTTGTTGAACGCAAAGAGCATGCAGATTTCACCACAATGATGCTTCAGGGCAACGCAATTGCTGCAGTGGCAATTGAACAGATTGTTGCCATGGCAACAGATACAAACGAAAATACATGGCTTGAAAGACTTTCAGAACTCGGCCCCGACGGACTAATTGACAAATACGTAGATGAACAGGGCATGACTATAAAACAGGCACAGAGTGAAATTGTACTTGATTACAGTGATGCAGCTGATCAGCTGCTTGCTATGTGGGAGTCTTTGCAGACAGCAATTGAATTATACGAGTCGGCAGGACTGACGCTGGAATCATCGACCGATGAAATAAACGAATTCTTCGAAAAGAATCCGAGTCTGGACATTAAGGAGTGGGCGGCTGTCGCATCATTCTACGACAAACTTGCAGAGATGCCTTATGGTGAAGACGAAACACTTCTTGACCTGTTCACTTACACAAAAGAAGAAATGAGTGAAGATGAGTATATACAGCTCTGCACGATTGCATCTGTATTCACACCCGGTCAGAAGAGTACATTCGGATTTGTTTCTCTTGCTCAGCTTATAAACTATGGTGTAATAGGCAACGATGCAGAGGCATGGGAACAGGCTGACAAAGAAGCAATGGAAATTGCTGACAGTGTATCAGAAGATCAGGGCTTTGGCGCAGGTTCCGCTGAACCGATCAGCGTTTACAATGGTGTGGACAGATCCTTGTTCATTGGCGACATAGCATTGACAAGTGATGCAAAGAGAAAAGAAGCCAGAACCGATTCAAGCATCTATGACGGAAATATGTACGGAGTGAATCTTGTAAAACTCCGCAATATATTGTTTGGAGTAGGCATCGGCTGTGCCATTGGCGCACTGGTTATTAACACCTTTGTGATACGTGCCATAAAACATTCAGTTTCAAAATATCTCACAACAAAGTTTCTGACTGCAGAAGTATTGGATGTAAAATTTGTCGAGCTGCCGGGCTCAAGTGTCAGAACAAGTGCCGGTTTGTGGAGAAAGATAGCAAAAGGACTCAATATAGCAAGCGTAGTTATGTGCGCGGCAGGTCTTGCGGTCACAATTGCTGACCTGATTCAGTACTATGGAAATGACTTTACTCCGATTCCCGACAGAATAGTCGACGAGGTTCTCGTTGAAGGAACTTACGAAACCAAATATGTTTTCTACAAAGTTGCTCAGTGCAACCGCGTAGAGAAATATGGCCAGAACAGCACTCTCGGAAGTGACAACGATTTACACGCAGATCTCGGAAAAGTATGGCTTTCACTTTACTACACCAAAGATAAAACTGCAGGAAAACCAATCACAGACGGCTTTGTTGTTGACAAGTCCAACAATCTGACCGGATACAAGCCGCTCCATATGTTCGGAGAGGCAAGTCCTGTAAATCTCAGTGATCCCAAATGGTGCTACACTGATGAATTCGTTGATCTGTTCGGAACGAAGGGAACAACCCCGATTTATGTATACTACAGTGTAGACAACAGCGCAACATTGGTTTCTTCGTCATTCTCAACCGGTGCTATGGCTCTTTCAATCGGAGGAGGCATACTGGTAGGTGCTCTTGTCGGATTCGCAATAAGTGTTGCTATCACCAAGAACAAAACAAAAAAAGAAGAATCTAATTAACGGCAGACAAGAAGGAGG
>CADAXH010000112.1:4557-9276 GCA_902791785.1 uncultured Ruminococcus sp.
TTCATTTTGTGTTTATCAATGGTAATCTGCATGGCAGTACCATCTTCTGCTGCCGGATCAAAGACAGAATATATATCCGAACTCAGGGTTGAAAGCGGAACAAACGGTGAAGCATGCAAACAGCTTCTGATCAGTGCAGGATATAAGGTCCTTGAAGCAGACATAAATGCAGATTCAAAAGTATCAACATTCATTGGTTATAAAACAACTACAGACCCGCAAAAAGCAATTACCGACATCAAGGTAATGAATATGAATGGCAAATATTCGTATACAGATTACGATGTAATGCTCAAAAAACAAAAAGCAGCCATTGAGGAATCAATCGATTCACTCACAGAGTTGATTGAGGAGTTCAGAACCAATTATGCGGCAAACGATCTCACTGCGGTCAACGCATATGAAGCATTGAACAGATTCTATAACGACGATGTTCAGATGTACATGGGCGATTTCCTGCTTGAATGCGAACTTCAGTTCGGAAAGAGAGATGAGCTCAGCACAGTTTTCCTTCAGGGAAACTCTGAACTTATACTGGCCATCCAGCAGGCATTGGCACTTGGATCTGATTCATTGGACAATACATTCATTGACCGTTTGCAGGCTATTGATTATGACAGCATGGTTGATGATTACACAGAGGAATACGGATCAAGAAAGATAGCGATACAGCAGCTTGCACTCGATTATGATGATGCTGCAACCAGAATTCTCGATTCATGGGATGATTTCAATTACACATTGCAGAAAATCAAATATAACAATTCGATTATTTTCGCATCAGAAGAAGAAGTAGAATCATTAAGTTCCAGCATGGAAGATGGTGATTTTGCGGTCAGTTTCATTGACAGTTTTATATATTCTTACCTGGAAAGCATTGAATATGGTGAATCAACAATGCTTGATTATTTCTCCAGAAACAGCGAAGATGTTGATATAGAAGAAATATATCCGCTGGTTGCATCTCTTTCAAAAGGACAGAGGGACAATCTTTCCATCCTGAGCTTATACACCCTTGTGGAATGTGCGATAATGGAACAGATTGCCGATGAAAAAGCAAAACAGGGATACAGTGATTTCATCAAAGAAATGCCAACCGTATCTGTTTACAGTGGAGTTGACAGACAGCTGTTCAACGGAGGAGTTGCTTTGACAAGCGAGGCAACGGATGCCGATGCAAGAAGTTCAAGCGGAGGCTGGCAGAAGCCGTTTGAAGCTGCAGAAAGATATTATTGGGCAATAGGACTTGTGACAGTCGTCTCAATAGGAACATACATCGCTACAACACAAAGGATATCAAGTATTCTTTCAAAAATGACAGCGGCAAAAAAAATCACCGACGGCGAAGTGCAGATTTTTATCAATATCCTTACAAAGAATGATGTTATACGAGCAAAAGAAGCGTTTGCAAGCAAATCCGCGAACTTCATAACAAGAAGATTCAATTATGGTGTCGGATACAGCAAAATCAGCACTTCTCTCGTAAATATGCACCGTGTCGCATTTGTATTCTCAATTGTTACAGTGTTTGTCAACGCTGCACTTCTGGGATATGAAATACGCAAATTAATTAAAGACGAAGATATCGAGTATGTAAATATTCCTTTGCGAATGGTCAATTACGTTTCAGATGACAAATCCGGACACTACATAAAATATGATTGCGCAACTTCCGTTAACGGAGTCTGCAGCGATACCAATTCTTATACAAAAGATGAGTGGCTTGCACTTTACTATACAAATGATGCACAGGCGGGAAAGCCGATAAAAGCATCGTCACTTGAAGTGTTGAGCAGCAAAACAATACCTACAGGAAAAACTCCTGTCACACTATTCAACGAAGGAGCACTGTACAATCTCAGCACAATGTCAAAACAGGAGTCTTATCTTGTGTTTGAACAGGACAATGCATCCCTGACAGGATCAGTATTCTCCAGCAGCACATACGCAATATGTTTTGGAATTTCAGTTGTTGCTGCATTTGCTGTTTCTTTCCTGTTAGTGACAATGGTTAAAAAGAAGAAAACCAATCAATAATCAATAAAAGAGAGATTTCAGCAGAAATCAAAAAACTTTTACAAAAGGAGGAGACATTGATGAAAAAACGAATTGTATCGTTAATACTATGCATTATGTGCCTTATTTCAACTTTTGTGATCGTAACAGTTCCGGCTCAGGCTGCAGGTGAAACAAGTATTGTAACACTTGACGGGCAGCAATTCTCGTTTTATGAATTCAGGACAAGCTGGTCCTATGCCGTTTATCTGGCAAGAACCACGGGACGTGAAGTCATATTCAAATTGTGTCAGGACTACTATCCCTGGACAAGCAGCGGAAGCATAAAATTTAACGGCACAAAGTATAAATACAGCAAATATGACTTTGGAGTCGACATGCGTGCATGCGACATAGGCATGGGTCTTGCATCAACAGATAAAATAGACGCTTTTGACGATGGTGCGATTTTGGTTCCTTCAGGAGCAAAAATAACAATCGATCTTAATGGTTTTTGTCTTGACAGAAGAGAAGGCAGTAAAACGCGTGATGACGGAGAGGTTATAAACGTAGCAAGTGGCGGCACACTGACAATCATAGACCATGAAAGCCGGAACGATATATAAATGCAATACTGATGAACATGGCGGAGGCATCTATGTTAACGGAGGAACAGTCAATATAACCGGCGGCGGAATTGTAAAATGTGAAACCGACGACAGCTGGGACAATTGTCACGGCGGAGGCATTTATGTTGACGGGGGCAGATGCAACATATCAAATTGCGTTATAAGAAACTGCGATTCAGAGGATGACGGCGGCGCCATTTATGTTGACTCAGGCAAACTGGTGTGCAGAAATGTCAGATTCTTAAACAATCATGCAAATGACGAGGGCGGCGCAGTTTATATCTGGGAAGGAACAAGCGAATTTGACGGATGTACTTTCTCATCAAATACGACCTCCGACGGTGATAATGGCGGTGCACTTTATATCAACACAAGAGCAAAATACAAACACTCTGTAAAAAATTGCGTTTTTGATTACAACACAGCCGGTGACGGCGGGGCCATATTCATAGATGACGGCGAAGTTGAAATAATAAATTCCAGATTTGATCAGAACTACGCAAAAGATTCAGACGGCGGCGCAATTTATATAAACTCATCCGATGGTGTGTATCTCATTGACAACGTTTTTACGAACAACAGATGCTCGGATGAAGGTGGAGCTGTCTATATCAACAGAGACAATGTTATTGTTTCCGGTGTAATAATGACAGGAAACAGATCAAAGAATCATGGCGGCGCTATTTATGTCGATTCATTCAATGATCTCAATATTCAGGGTTATTGCAGGATTCTGGATAATCACTCAGACAAAAAGCACACAGACAACGTTGCTTTACAAGACGGGATTGCAACCAGAGCCTTCGTATACGTGGGCAGTATCGAAGAAGGTTCAATAATACACATTGCTTCAACTGAAAAAGGAGAGATTAATCTCACAAAGGGCAGCACAATGAGTCAGTATCAGTACTCTCATTATTTTGTTGCCGATGGCTCAACATTCAAGTTTACCAATGTGAAAGAAAAGAAAGTTCCGTTCATAACAAGTGTATTCAGCCATACATGGAGCGGGGTAACATTTATTGTCGGTGTAGCTGTTATTATCGGCGCATTGGTGTATTGCCTGGTAATCAAAAGAAAGAAGAAGAAAGGGGACAGTGAACAATGAGCGTATTAATCAAAAAGATTTTTAAGAGTATCGTATGTTTAGTCATGTCACTCTGTTTTGTTTTCAGTTTGCTGTCTATTTCTATCAGAGCAAATAATGAAGAGGAAATTGAGGAAGAGGGCATTTTTGAATATGTCGAAGATTTGAGGGTATACGAAAATGTCTCTCTCAGTCAGGCAAAGTTGCTGGCAGAAGAGTCGGGATACAAACTTATCGAAAAAGATCTGAATGTAGGAAACAGAAGTGTGTATCTTGCATACAAGCCTACAAATGATGAGAGCAAGGGAATTACTGAAATCACCATGCTCGAGATGAATGTGGATTATCAGATGTCTAATTTCCAGACCCTGATCAATTCAAAAATCAGAGATCTTTACCCGAAAGCTCAGATGCTTGACAGAGCTTCAAAAGAATTTGCTGAAAAATACAATCAGGGAAGCTGCGACGCACAGTATGCATACAGGATTCTTGATTTGCTGTATGTGGATGAGTTCAATATGACACTTGCACAGGCAATCTTACAGAATAAGACAGATGCAGACTTTTTTGACAAAGTGCTTGTGCGCTCAACATCTGGTTTTTCAGCAGCAATAACACATGCATTGACAATAGGTATTTCAGATTTAGAGTCTGACAACTGGGCAATGCGTATCGAAAATGCCCGTACAAAGAGCATTGACGAAGGAAGAGAAAAGACAGAGTTTGATGAAATGTATCTTCAGCTCGCTGACGATGCAGTAAGAACAATTCAGTCATTTGCATCGAATTACAGGAAAGCAGAAGCAAGACAATTCTACAACGAAGGAATCGCATTGAGCGAAGACGAGTTCACGGATTGCGGCAGTGTGGGAGATGCAGTTGACATAATCAGCCAAAAAGAGAATGTAAATGAATCAGATGCTGATTTAGTATACATTCTGAGTTATGAGATACTGAACAGATACAATTATGATGAAAACACAAAGCTTGGCGATTATCTGGTATGGG
>CADAXH010000113.1 GCA_902791785.1 uncultured Ruminococcus sp.
TTGGCAACTGACATGCAGAAGCGACGGCGACAACGTTATAGAAAACGGAGAATATGCCGGAAAGACTTTTTCGGAATTTGTCAGGGATAATCCGGAATCAATCGGAACAAAAAACACATTTGACAGATTTCCTCTTCTAATAAAGCTGATTGATGCCGGTGCGGATCTGTCAATACAAGTCCATCCGAATGACGAATATGCGAGGCTGCACACGAAAGAACTCGGAAAAACCGAAATGTGGTATATAGTCGAGGCAGAAAAGGGTGCCAGAATCGCATATGGTTTGAAACGAAAATACTCAAGAAAAGAACTTGAAAAGGCAATTGAAGAAGGAAAGCTTGAAGAGTATGTAAACTATGTCAATGTCAAGGCAGGGGAAACATACTTCATTCCTTCAGGAACAGTCCATGCAATCTGTGCAGGTCTGTTGATTGCTGAAATACAGCAGGATTCAAACATCACATACAGAGTATATGATTACAACAGACGTCAGCCAGACGGCTCGCTTAGGCAGCTTCACATTGAAGATGCACTCAATGTCATCGAAACTGTTGATCCTTCAGAAATTGAATACAAAAGTTATGACGACGTTATAGCAGAATGCCGTTTCTTCAAAGTCAGGGTAATAGAAAATCCGGAAGACGAAGTCATTGATGTGAATGAAGAGAGCTTCCTTCACATAATGTGCGTTGAAGGATCTGTCAGTGTTTCTGACGAAGGCGGATCTGCTGTAGTAAACAAAGGCGGCTCGTTGTTTGTTCCAGCATCAAACGGAAAAACAACAATGACGGGCAAAGGCAAAATTGTGGTTACAACATTATAGAAAGAGAGGCGCAGCATGATAACAAATATTCAGCCATTATTGATGGAAAGTACCTTTTTGGGATTAGATACAAGTAACGTTAATCCCGTATTACTCGTTGCTATTATTATCGTTGCAGGTTTAATAGCGGTAGTTTCAGCAGTGTCAGTCGGAGTTTCAATCTGGCTCGCAGTGAAATATGTCAAATTCAACAGACGTCAGAACAGTGCAGGAATAACAGGAAGCGATGCGGCAAGAAAAATACTTGATGACAACGGACTGCAGAAAATCAGGGTATCTGTTGTCGGATCGGTATTGTTCGGAAACAGCTATTCACACTGGTTCAAGAAAATCAGACTCAGAAGACTGACAAACAAAAAAACCAGCATTACATCGCTGGCAATGGGAGCTCAGAAATCATGTCTCGCCATTCTGGACAAAGAAAATGATCCTGATATGAGACAGAGAGTCAGACTTATTCCGCTTATAACATTCGGACCTTTTGCCTTCATTCCTCTGTTAGCAGTAGGAGTTGCGCTGGACATCCTCGTGTTCAACACGACAGGTGTTGCAACCATTGTCTGCGCAGGGCTCGGAATCCTGTTCTATGTTCTTTCATTTATCCTTTCAATTAAGGTTTACAAGACAGAAATAAAAGCTCAGGAAAGAGCTTATATAGTATTAAAGGAAGAAAGACTCGCTACAGACGAAGAAATCGAATTGATGAAAGAATTGTTCAAACTCTACAACATCCAGTACATCAATGATATGATTCTCGCTTTCCTCCAGGTGCTTCTGAAGATACTCCTTCTGATTGCGAAAGCACAGATGCGTTCTTCTGCAAGTTCATCAAATTAAACAATAATTCAGATGAGGTGCTTATTACAGTGCCTCATTTGTTTGTAACTCAACCATTGGGCAACATAACTGTAAATCTGCGTTATTGCGCAAGGCAAATCTGTTTTGTACAATAGGACCAGAACATAATAGAAGCACTAATCAGGGAGGACAGAAAAATGGAACTCGGAAAGAAAATTAAACAATATCGCTTTAAATCAGGGCTGACGCAGGAGCAGCTTGCGGAAAAACTCGGAATAGGCGCCCAGTCTGTATCCAAATGGGAGAATTCGGTTGCAATGCCTGATATTTCCACTCTCCCTCTTCTTGCGGAAATATTCGGAATAAGCATTGATGACCTGTTTGATCTTACTACGGAACAACGCCTCAACAGAATAGAAAACAGAATGGATGCAGAAGAAGAGCTTCCTAATGACATATACTGGGAATACGAAGAGTTCCTAAAAGGTCAGATCAATACATCAGAATACAAAAAAAGGTCGACAGAACTGCTTGCATATCTGTACTGGCACAGATTGAATTCTGAAGCAAACAAGGCATCCAGATATGCAAAAGAGGCGATTATTAACGCGCCCGGAGAAAAAGGATGTCAGTGGATTCTGAACAAAACTGAAAACCATGCAGCATGGGACTGGAACATCTACAATCACTCAAAAGCCGTAGCTTTTTACAAGGAACTGGTGGAAACCAATCCGCAAACTGCACTCCCGTATATGTACCTTTTGGACAATCTTATTGCAGATCATCGCTCTGACGAAGCCGAATACTGGCTTGAGCGATACAGCAAAACCAAGGGTGCAAATCCTGTTATGACGGTTGTGTACAAAGCGTACATCGCGCTGGCCAGATTCGACGAATCAACCGCAGACAGAATTATGGAAGATCTATTGACAGAACAGCCTGACAATGATGCGGTTCTTTTCGAAACTGCCCAGTACTACGCAAAAAAATGCAATTACAAAAAAGCAATAGACTTTTACGAACGTTCATTTGAAGCAGACTCAAGACGGCCACGGTTTACTGATGCTCTGATGGCAATCGCAGATATCTATGAGATAATGGAAGATTATGCGAATGCAGCAAATGCTTACGGAAGGATTGTTGAACTGCTTGAAAAAGAATGGGGATTGACCGAGGAGACGGATTCGTACATATCTGTTGCAAATAAGGAAAAAGCCCGTTTGCTTGGAAAGAAACAAAAATAACAAAAAGAACAGGAGCGCCGTTATGGTTTGCTCCTGTTTTGAAATATTAACTCTATTTGCCTACCGCATACAGCAAAATGTCCCAGGCCGGAACTCCTGACAGTTT
This sequence comes from uncultured Ruminococcus sp., assembly GCA_902791785.1. Classification (GTDB taxonomy): domain Bacteria; phylum Bacillota; class Clostridia; order Oscillospirales; family CAG-272; genus CAG-841. The sequence goes on from CADAXH010000113.1 coordinate 2,972, forward strand.
TCTGACAAACAATTTGTGTTCCGGAAGCATATCATGAACAAATAGAGGTATATCAAAAATATCTTCACTTCTGTGGTAGACGGACACTTCCAGATCCGTATTGTTGTTAAGAATTGTCTCCTTTGAACCTTTCAATGCTTTGATTTCCGCACCCTCCACGTCATATTTTATAAGCAGTTGCTCATTTTTTATATCGCACACATGATCTAGAGGGAGGTATTCGACGTCTCTGTTTTTTGATCCGGACAAAGGTTTGATGTTCTGATTGACTATTTTTGATCCTCTGCCTCCGGAGTCTATGAAATGACCTGTTTCCTCCTTGTCCCATGCTGCGGCATTGACTATGATTGTATCGGGCTCAAAGAAAGTGTTTGTATATTCGGCAAGTTTCTTAAATGATTTTTCAGAAGGCTCCATACAGACTGCAAGTCTGATGGACGGATAGTCATCTATGGCCCGCCTCAGAGTGTCACCCGTATATGCTCCCAGATCTGCATATGCGGTGTATTTTTTATCCAGTATATTTCTGTATTCGGAGTTGGAACACTGACAGTCGAACAAATAATCCGGGTTGCCTGTCAGCCTGAATTTTATGATATCATCAAGAGTTCTTCTTGAGTAATCATCACTCAGCAGTTCAAGTACTTTTTCGTGTTTTGTCCTGTTTGATTCATAAAAGGTTTCGTCAAAAAGAACATCTCCGCAAAGTGGCATGTCCGGAATGAGAGTTTCATGGGACAACCTGACTTTTTCAATGTTGTTAAGAACATTTTCAAGTCTTGATCCAAAAGCGACAAGACAGAGAAAATCACCATACAGTTCTTCAGCTTTCGACAATGTCAGAATCTCTTTTCCCCTGAACATTTTTCCGCTTCGGTAAAAGTCGTCGGATACGAAATACCCGGACACCTGTTTTCCGAGTGATTCAACTTTCTGAGCAATCTTGTCAGCTCCGTCTCCTGTTCCGTAGAAAACTATATGCTTTTCCGTGGATGCTATTCTGTCCCAGATGTAATCCTTAAGCATTGAATATCTTTCTGAATGCCGGATGATTATAAATGTATTCAGCAATCAAAGCTTTGCAGACTGCATTAGGATGAACTCTGTCATTGCCGAGAAGGAAGCAGTTGCCTCCGTTTTCAAGATACCAGTCAATTCTTGACTGAACGTCAATATAGTCGATGTTGTTCTTTGCTGCGAGGTCTTTGAGTATTTCATTGCAGTTGTCGCAGTCTTTTCTCATAGGATCGTTTCTGTTCAGTTCAAAGAAAAACGGAGAAATAAATGTCGGAATTGCTCCTATTGCCCTTGATTTGTCTATGCATGCCTGCATGTTTTCCCTGTACTGTTCTGGAGTTGTTGCACTGCTTGGCGTAAGCGGACAGTCCAGTTTTCTCCAGCAGTCATTTATTCCGATAAGGAAGAATATGAAATCCGGTTTATACGTTGCAACGTCTTCGTCGAAACGGCTGAGCATTTTTGTGCTTGTGTCTCCGGAAAATATTGGCGAGATAGCTGTCGCCCATTTTTCCAAATCCGTCACCAATAGGTCTTGCTCTGCCTACGTCTGTTGTGCTGTCTCCGTCAAATAATACTCTAACTACTTTTCTGTCCATGATAATGTCATGCCTCCTTGACAAATTCTTATACTGATTATATCACAAGTTGCATTAATATTACAAATAATTAACATTTCTTGTCAGTAATGGAATAATGATGTATAATTAACTCCGATATTGATTTTGGATGGTAGAATATGGACAACAGCATTGAGGAAAAGAAACACAAAAAGTCGATAATACCGAACATACTCACATCACTCAGACTGATTGGCGCTTTGGTGACCATTTTTTTGCCGTATGATTCCACAGCATACTATATTGTTTACGGAGTCAGCGGACTGACTGATGCATTCGACGGACTTATTGCAAGAAAAACAAACAGTTCGAGTCAGTTCGGCTCCATTCTGGACAGCATTGCGGACTGGGTTTTCTATCTGGTGATGTGCTATAAGTATTTCACACCGCTGACAAAAGTGTTGCCGGTGGTTTTCTGGGTGCTTCTCGGACTCGCAGTGGCTGTGAGAATTGTCACATACACATATGTTTATGTCAGATTCAAGAGATTTGATGCGATTCACACATACGGAAGTAAGCTGACAGGTGCTTTCACATTCCTGACACCTTACTATTTCCTCATGGGTATACCAGTAATCGGAATGATGATAACCGTTGTAGTCGGACTGCTTGCGTCAATTGAACAGATGATAATTCATTTTATGTACAAGGATTATGACGAGAGCATGAAATCCATATTCCTTCTCAAAAAGAAAAAGCAGGAAAAAGTAGAAGAAAACTAATTGTTCAGAAAGGTTGGGCCGGTAATCTGCGCCATTGATTATGAGTGAAAAGAAGATAAAAGGTTCGTTTATTGGCGGATATTCGAAAAAAGAAGTCAATCAGTTCATCTCAGACATGAGCATGGATTTTAAGCGCCAATCCGATGAAAAGAATGCAACAATAGAGTTTGAACGTTCAAGAGCGGAAAAAGCCGAAGAAGAACTGAAACTTGCAAATGCAAAACTGGATGAAATTGCTTTAATGGCATATAATGCCGAGCAAAGACAGAAAGAGCTTGAAAAAAGAATTTCAGATCTTGAAAAAAACAGGGTAATACTGAGCGACAAACTGGATGAAATGGCAATTTCGGCCCAGACAGCAATTACCGATCTTGAAGAGACGAGAAAAAGGTTTGAGCAGGAATGCCTGAAGAATGAATTCAATGAAGAGAAACTTGATGCCCTGGCATGCGAGACGTATGAGATGATGAGGCAGTCAAGAGCTTCTGACGACATATATCTGAAAATTGATCAGAAAATAGAAGAGATTTTCAAAGAAGCGGACGAAAAGGCAACAGAGATAATCAAGCGCGCCCAGGCAATTGCAGACGAACTTGTCAATGAAACAAAGGAAAAGACAAAATACTACAGAGCAAACCTTGAAGATAGTTACAAGAATGCAATTACTGAGTATAAAGAGAATGTAAATGCAGCCGTTGACAATCTTTTGAGAACGGTATCCGAAGGCAGCAATGAACTGAATCACAGAATCGACAGTGTTGAAAACATTGACAACACACCGAAAAACACACAGGTAGCGAGTGCGGTTGAACCGGAACAACAAAAAAACTGCTGCAACAAGAGTTGATTACATTTCCTCACTGAATGAAAAAATAGAAAAGTTTTTCAAGGGAGCAATCAATGCACTCAACTCACTTATTAACAAAAAGTGATATGAAAAGAATAAATGTTGAAGAATTGCCGACAGTCGGAAGACAGTTGGCTGCCGGGGAGACGGTGCTGCTTTCCGGAAAAGTATACTGCGCAAGAGACGCAGCGCACAAAAAGCTTTTTGAACTGAAGGATTCAGGAAAAAAGCTTCCGCTGGATCTGAAGAATGCAGTAATTTATTATGCGGGTCCTACTCCGGAATTCGGAGGCAGGGCTGTAGGTTCATGCGGGCCTACCACATCTTCAAGAATGGACAAATTTACTCCCGAATTGATAAGTATGGGAGTGATAGCGACAATCGGAAAAGGGAAGAGATCTGCCGAAGTTGTTGAGGCAATCAGGAATTACAAGGCTATGTACTTCTGCGCAATCGGAGGCGCCGGTGCAATTGCAAGCCAGCATATAACAAAATCCGAAATTGTCGCTTTCCCTGAACTTGGGTGCGAAGCGCTGAGATTATTTGAATTTGAAGATTTCCCTTTGATTGTCGGTATAGACTGCAATGGTAACATTGCGATGAAAGCGTAAAACTATAGGAAGGTTATGATATGTCTGACAAACAGTGTCAATAACCCATGATTGAAATCACGGGCTTGAAAAAGCAAGTGAAGAAATCAGCTACGGAAGTAGATTGTTGACTACCCTAAGTCTTGAGACAAAGAC
>CADAXH010000114.1 GCA_902791785.1 uncultured Ruminococcus sp.
AAAAAGAGAAACTGAAAGAATATGATAAAAGCACAGAAGGCTTTGATGAGGTTATTATAGGCTCACCGGTCTGGAACGCCCGTATTTCTTCTCCTGTCAATACGGTTTTGTCCGATGTTGATCTTTCAGGAAAAAAGGTAAAATTTGTGCTGTACAGCGCATCCGGTGAAGCTGCAAAGGCAGTGGAACGCATAAACAAGGAATATCCGAAAGCTTCTTATGTGGTAATCAAGAGCCCCAAGAAGAACGAAAAACTTGAAGAAATCCTTTCAAGTCTATGATAAACCGAAACAAGGAATTGAGGACTGCCAGACTTGTCCTCAAACCCATAGGCGAAGAATCCAGGAATGAGATGTTCGGCATTTTTCGCAGTGACGAAGTCAAAAAGACGTATATGATTCCCGACTTCAGCTCTGAAGAGGAAGAAGAGAAACTGTTTCAGAGATTTGTGACACTATCTTCTTCAGACGGGAAATTTGTCTACGGAGTGTATCTAAAAGACAAACTCATCGGTTTTCTTAACGAAGTGTCGAAGGATGAAAGTTCAATTGAAATGGGGTATGTGATTTATCCCGCATACAAGAACCGGGGGTACGCAACAGAAGCATTCAGAGCAGTGATAGAGGAATTGTTCAGGGTCGGTTTCAAAACAGTAAGAGCAGGCTTTTTCATCGAAAACGATGCGAGCAGAAGAGTTATGGAAAAGAGCGGCCTGAAAGCGATTGACGGAGAAGAGGTCATCAGATACAGAGGAACAGATCACAAATGCAGATATATGGAGATTTGTGCAGTATAACATGAGAGAACACAGAGTATACAAGTTCAAAAATGTAAGAAACGTCAGGGATTTCGGAGGACTGAAAACCAAGGACGGAAAAACCATCAGGTCCGGAAGGATTGTGAGAGGCGGACATCTCGGAGAGGCTACCGACAAGGATGTTGATTTTCTTGTTGGAAAGCTTAACCTGAAAAAAGTAATAGATTTGAGAACCGGTCTTGAAACTGAAGAAAAACCGGACAGGACGGGCAAGGAAGTTGAGATTGTGGAAATGCCTGTCATTTCAGCTTCGACTATCGGAATAACTCATGAAAACATGAATGATAAAAAAGCGGTCCTCGAAGCCATGCCCGACATGGACAAGCTTTATGCGGTAATGGTCACGAATGACGACTGCGTGGAGGCTCTGAAAAATATCCTCCATACAATTGTCGAAAACAGGGACGGAACGGTGATGTGGCACTGTACAGAAGGCAAAGACAGATGCGGTCTTGTGTCTGCGCTTGTCCTGGCTGTCCTTGATGTCGACGAGGATACCATAATCGAAGACTACCTGTACACAAACAAGACGGCAATGAAACGCGGAAACAAGTATTTCTGGCTCGTCGTTCTTGTGTACAGAAACATTAAGGCGGCCAAGAGAGTCAAGAGCATGTATATAGCAAAAAGAGAATATATAGACGCTGCATTTGACGCAATAAAGCATAAATACGGCAGCGTTGACGACTTTGTAAAGAATCAGCTGGGAATAACGGATGAGATGAAGCAGTCTTTCAAGGATTACATGACATATTAACCTTCATTTATTTCAGGAGGCGGTATGAAAAAAGAAAAAGCAGGACTCGGAAGGAGAAAAAACAAATGAGTGATTCATTTGAAGAACTGAAAAAGGAAATAACGCAGTTCAGGGACGAGAGAAACTGGAAGCAGTTCCATACGCCTAAGGATCTGGCCATCTCCATTTCGCTTGAAGCAGCGGAACTTCTTGAAATATTCCAGTGGTCGGGCACGGATCTTGTAGTCGAAAAGAAGAGAGACAGGATTGAAGAGGAACTTGCCGACGTCATGATGTATTGTCTTCTTATGGCAGATATTACCGGGATGGACATGGAAGAGATTCTCAGAAAGAAACTCAGAAAAAATGCAGCCAAGTATCCTGTTGACAAGTCATACGGCAAATCAGACAAATATACCGAGCTGTAAAGCGCGAAAACAAAAATATAAAATGGGAACAGAAAGAAAAAATACAGATGAAAAAGTATAAAAACATAGTATTTGACGTCGGAGGGGTTTTGTCCGGCTACAAATTCGTTGAAGTAATGGTTGAAAAATACGGACATGAGCCCGAAGAAGCAAAGAGAGTTGTCAGGGAACTGACGTCGGACCCCATCTGGGACGAGTTCGATTATGAGAACTACACCTTCTATGAAGTGGTGGATTTGTTCTGTGAAAAATACAAAGAAGATGAAGAATTCATCCGCGAGCTCTTTTCGCACATGGGCGAGTTCGCCGTTCCTTATTACGATGTGTGGGACCTGGTACATGAACTGAAACTGTCGGGATACAGGGTTTATCTGCTGTCAAACTATTCAAGTCTCACATTCAAATGGCAGCTGGGCGACGGATATTTTCTTGATTATATCGACGGATGTCTGTTTTCACATGAGATCCATGAAGTGAAGCCGCACCCGGTCATATATCAGAAATTCTTTGAAAAGAACAAACTTGTTCCTTCGGAATGCCTTTTCTTTGACGACAGGCAGGCAAATGTCGACGGAGCAATTAACGAGGGAATGGATGCGGTAAGAGTTGTGTCCAAGGACTTTTTAAAAGAAAAACTAAATGAATTAATAGAAGCTGCAAAAGCAGCTGAATAAAAACAAAATCTCGGAGGGACAAATGAAGAGACAGGACTATATTTCTTGGGATCAGTATTTTATGGGCATTGCAAAAATGTCTGCTGAAAGAAGCAAGGACAACAACACACAGGTTGGCGCATGCATCGTTGACGAAAACAACAAGATTTTGTCAGTGGGCTACAACGGAATGCCTTCAGGATGCGACGACGACAAAATGCCTTGGGAGAGAGACGGAGGTTTTCTGGATACAAAATATGCTTATGTTTGTCATGCAGAACTGAATGCCATTCTCAACTACGGAAAAGGTTCACTCAAAAATGCAAAAATCTATGTAACTCTGTTTCCCTGCAACGAGTGTACAAAGGCTATAATCCAGTCAGGCATAAAAGAAGTTGTCTATGAGAGCGACAAATATGCAGATACCGACGGAACAAAGGCTTCCAAGTTCATGCTGAAGATGGCAGGCGTCAAGACAAGACAGTTTACGCCTGAGGGAAGAGACATTGTAATCAAGGTGTGATATGGTCTTCAAAAAGGTCAACAACAGGATTTTCACCGTCAACGAAGACGGCAGAATCACATCGGAAATAGATTTCGAAAAGAAGGCGGGAACAGATGACACATATGTCATTTTCCGCACATTTGTCGACAACTCGCTCAGAGGACAGGGTGTGGCGGGCCTTCTCGTCGAAGAAGCAATCAGGGAAATACAAGGCAGGGGCGGAAAAGTCGAGGCCACCTGTTCTTATGCCAAAGAATACCTTAATCGCAAATCCACGTGACTGATACAAGTGTTTTCGCGGCATACAAAAATTCTTTAATAATTTGAGGTGATTTCATGAGCATGGCAGATAAACTCTTTGTGGATATGTGCAAAGATATTCTGGAGAACGGAACAAGTACAGAAGGTGAGAAAGTCAGACCGAAATGGGAGGACGGAACACCTGCTTACACAATAAAGAAATTCGGGGTTGTAAACAGATATGACCTGTCGAAGGAATTCCCGGCAATAACTCTCAGAAGAACTCCGATCAAGAGCTGCACTGACGAGATGCTGTGGATATGGCAGAGAAAATCCAACAACATTCACGATCTCAAATCATCTGTGTGGGACGAGTGGGCTGACGAGAACGGTTCCATAGGAAAAGCATATGGTTACCAGATGAGCGTCAAGCATCAGTACAAAGAGGGAATGTTCGACCAGGTCGACAGAGTACTCTATGATCTGAAGAACAATCCTTTCAGCAGAAGAATCATGACGAATATTTATGTTCATGCAGATCTTCATGAGATGAATCTTTATCCATGTGCTTACAGCATGACTTTCAATGTGACAACCAACAAGGAGACGGGAAAGCTCGTTCTCAACGGAATCCTTAACCAGAGATCCCAGGACATTCTTGCGGCAAACAACTGGAACGTTTGTCAGTATGCCGTTCTGATGCACATGATTGCACAGGTGTCCGACATGGAAGTCGGAGAGTTTGTTCATGTAATTGCCGACGCGCACATCTATGACAGACATGTCCCGATAATTAAGGAACTCATCACAAGAGAGCAGTACGACGCTCCGAAATTCTGGCTCAATCCTGACATAAAGGATTTCTATAAATTTACGACTGACGATGTAAGACTTGACGACTACAAAACTGGCGAGCAGGTCAAAAACATTCCGATAGCTGTCTGAGGTGAATTATGAGACTTATTGTTGCAGTAGATGAAAACTGGGGAATTGGATACAAGGGAACCTTGCTCGCTCATTTGCCGGGCGATCTTAAGTATTTCAAAGAGAAAACAACAGGCAAGGTTGTAATAATGGGACAGA
>CADAXH010000115.1 GCA_902791785.1 uncultured Ruminococcus sp.
GACGGCAAAGAGCCCGGAAAGAATGCATACACTTCAAAAACAGACATGTATCTTCTCGGTCTGTCAGGAAAGAGCGAGAGCGGAAAACTGAGAAAAGAGCTCGCAAAAAAACTTGATCTGCCGACATATTTGTCATCCACTTCCCTTTTATCCGCAATCAATTTACTAATATCTAAAGAGGAATTCATAAAGGCTTTGAACAGCCTTGGAATTAAGGATTATGAGTGAAAAAATAAATGCTTTAATCGACAAAATACTGACAAAGCTCAACCTGATAAAATTCAGGGAGCTCATCATATATATTATTGTCGGAGGACTGACTACCGTCGTTGACTGGGCAGTCTTCTTTCTGCTTGACAAAATCATCCCGCCAATCCCGATTCCTGAAATAATCGAATTAGTTACTCCAAACATAATACCTTATACAATAGCATGGTTTGCTGCAGTGGTTTTCGCATATTTTGCAAACAAGCTGCTGGTGTTCAGATACGGAAAAGGCAATAACGCGAAGACTTTCATAAGCTTCCTCGTATCAAGGATTCTCTCACTTGCGATTGCAATTGCCTTCGACGTGGTCCTGACAAGCGAAATTGTCGGAATCTGCATGAACAAGTATGTAGTCAAACTGATTTCATCCGTTGTCGTCGTCATATTCAATTATGTAGTAGGCAAATGGATTGTATTCAGAAAGAACAAAAATGAGCAGACGGGCGAAAATCAGGAAACCGAAGGAGAGAACAAAGATGAATGATTCTTCCAAATACGGTTCTCTTGCCCTTGCCTATCTCGGAGACGCAGTTCTGGAAACACTTATCCGCGAGAGGCTTGTTCTGTCAGGAGTGAGCAATACCGGAAAACTGACTGAAACCGCAAGAGGCTACGTCAGAGCAGGTGCGCAGAGCGACAGGGTTGAAAAACTCCTGTCTGTAATGGATGAGGAAGAAGAAGCAGTATACAAAAGAGCAAGAAATGCCAAAAATGAATCTCACCCAAAGAGTTCAACTGCCCAGGAATACCACAGGGCAACAGGATTTGAAGCCGTTTTCGGTTGGCTCTATCTTGCCAAAAAAACTGACAGGCTGAACGAGCTGTTCAACCTGTGCTACCCTGAATTGAACTGATTTTTCAAAAAAGCAGAATCGGCATTGAAAAACGCAATCCGATTCTATATAATTGCAATTACCATAAAGAGAGTGGAGAGGGACAAGCCCTGTGACCCACCGGCAACTTACTCAGAATGAGCAAAGTGCCAAAGCTTGGATGATGGGAACATATATTCCGGACACTTTTGCTCCCGTCATGACGATGGGAGTTTTTCTTTTTTCTTTGTGGAATAATTATCTGTAAGGAGAAAACAATATGCAGTACAATGCAGCAATCAGTTCCGTAGATGAACTAAAAACATTAACACATTTGTTGAGAAAGGACGGCTTTGATGTCACGAAAGGACTTCCGGAGTATTACAGGAAAAAGAAAATTGTCGGAATTTGCATCGATCCTGACAAGAACAAGGTATACGGAGTCAATTCAATGATCATGGCGTGCCTATGCTCGGTGAGGAGAAATCCGGTATATTATAAAGACATCATGGATAACTACGACAGGCTTATCAAGGAAAAAAATTTCGACTATTATCTTGAGATAATTGAGAAAAGAAGAAATGCAAAAAATGCGTAAATAACTCGAAATTTCAAGTATAAAAAATAATAGTTAAGTATTTGTTCATTTATATTGAATTTGCCATTGCTCAGTGGTATCATTGTGGGCGTTTCGAAATTAATGTAAATAGTGAAAGGCAAAAATATATGAGTGCTTTACTCGCCACCGCATTCGCTCTGTTTGCGGGGCTTATGATGACGCGTCTGTTCAAGGTCATGCATTTGAAACTGCCTGACGTAACAGCGTTTTTAATTGCCGGCGTACTTGTCGGTCCGTTTGTAATAGGAAAAATCGGCGTACCCGGTCTTGGTTTTAATTCAATGGAAGAATTGTCCCAGGTCGGCATTCTTTCAAGTGCCGCCCTCGGATTCATTGCTTTTGATATAGGTAACGAATTCAGGATGTCACAACTGAAGAACACTGGAAAAAGTGCTGTTGTTATAGGAATAATACAGTCCGTTGCAGCAACCATTGTAGTGGATATAGTGCTTGTTGCACTGCATTTCATTCTCGGTCCGGAAGTTCTTCCTCTGCCTGTTGCAATAGTTCTCGGAGCAATTGCATCAGCAACAGCTCCCGCTGCAACATTGATGGTTGTCCGTCAGTATAAGGCAAAAGGTCCTCTGACTGACCTGCTTCTGCCTATAGTTGCACTTGACGACGCAGTAGGCCTTATCGTATTTGCTGTATCATACGGAATAGCTCAGGCTATGAACGGAGGAGAACTGAATGTTGTTTCTGTAGCTGTCAATCCGCTGCTTGAGATAATATTCTCCCTGATTCTCGGTTCCCTGATGGGCGGTCTTCTTACTTTGCTTGAAAAACTGTTCTTCTCAAACTCGAACCGTCTTTCCCTGACAATCGCATTCGTCCTTATGACAATAGCGCTGACAGGAATCGAAATTCCTCTCGGAGGCGGAGTAAAGATTTCTTTCTCCACACTTCTGGTATGTATGATGCTCGGAACAGTCTTCTGCAACTTCAGCGAATATTCGGAAGACATCATGAAGAGATCCACAAAATGGACGGCTCCTCTGTATGCAGTATTCTTTGTAATCTCGGGCGCACAGCTTGAACTCAGCGTATTTGCTTATCCGGCAATACTGCTAATAGGAGTTGTATATATCCTTTTCCGTTGCGTAGGAAAATACAGCGGAGCCGCCGTAGGTTGTTCTCTTATGAAGAGCGAACCCAAGGTAAAGAAATATCTGGGAATCACATTGTTTCCCCAGGCCGGTGTCGCACTCGGAATGGTTGTTTCTTCTCAGGGACTTGGAGAAGAAATGGGAGGAATGATCAGAAACATCATTCTTTTCAGCGTTCTTATCTATGAACTTGTCGGTCCGCTTCTCACCAAGATGGCTCTTGAAAAAGCAGGAGAAATCGAGGAAGGAAAAGGCGATGCTCAGAACAGGAGCAGGTTCGAAAAAAAGAAAATCTGAATCGCATAATAATTTGAGGTACGGAGTATTTTTATTCCGTACCTCATTATTATTTATGGAAGAATAATCAGTTGTAGCTGTCCCTGTCGAATTCTTTTCCTGTCAGGAATTTGTCCGAATCAGAATACAGTTTTTCGATTATTGCAATTCTGACGAGAACAGGCTCTTCAGAAACCTCTGTTTCACTTGAAAGAACAACGTGAGAACCGTCAGACTCTATTCTGTATGTTGTTGTTACTTTTGTCACATACATTGCATAATATGTCTGGTTAATCTGTTTTACTGTCTTTCCGTCTGCTTTCTTTACATTATTATATATCTCGTGGAAATCGTACTGATAGTCGGTACTTGTGTACTCGCCTGTCGCACCTGCCGGCAGATATGTTGTCACGACAAGAGTGTTGTCTTTGTCGTATGCATAGTTTGCCGGTTTTTCGTTTCCGTCAAATGAGTCTACAATCTTAACGAAGAACCTTCCGGCTTTTTCACTGTAATATGCCGTGTCATAATGAAGCGTTATATCGCTTCCGGAGACTTTGACATTCACATTGCTGCAGATTATGTTGCCTCCGACGTATCTCACCTGAACGGATTTTCCGTCGCTTCCCTTTTCGATGTTGCCGTTCTTATCATATTTGTAATATGAATTAGGCTGGTCATTTGGAGTCGTGGATGCCTTAATCGTCTTTGTGACCTTGTCGGAAATCTCATATGACGAAGCGTAATCGGTTGTTATGCTTCTTGTGATGAATACATAGTACAAATCCCTGAATTTTTCGAAGTCGCCTATACTCTTTGTGTAAATATATGTGCCCGAAATTGTTCTTTCGAATTTGTATTCTACAATTCCGTCAACTTCCTTCTGAGTCTCGTAGTCTATTCTTGTGACTTTTCTGCTGGGATCGATCGGGTCGCTCAATAGACATACAAATGATCTTTCGTCGCCTGAAATCGAATACTTGATGTTCTTGTACTCATTCTCAAAATCTATGAGAGTAAAGCTGTCAAGATTGTTGATGTAGTCAAAGAACAGTTTTCCGTTTGTAAAATCCGCAACTGAAAACTCCGCAAACGGAAGTGCTTCGGCGGAGATCAGTCCGATCATCTTTGTGTTCGGACAATAGCAGTAATAATATGTCTTTTCGTTTACTATGCTCGGAGCGCTGAGATAGATTGTTGTATATGTATCATCGACATTCTCGCTTGAAAGCTCTTCTGTCGTATACATGATAATTGCATAGTTTTTCTCAACGTCATCCTCGTTTGTATATATTCCGTACTTAGAACACTTCTCTATTGCTCTGTCGTCAT
>CADAXH010000116.1:0-414 GCA_902791785.1 uncultured Ruminococcus sp.
AATCCGCATCATCACTCCAAAGTCAAAGGATTAAACAAAATGTAATCAGCACTTACAAGATAAAAATCTATTCCCCTGTAGTTGAGCTTCGGAGCAGTGGTGTAATTGCCGTGAATGTGTCCGTAATACACTCTTTTAACTCCATAGTCCGCAAAAACATCTATCAGTTCATCGCATACATAGTCTTTGAAGTATGCAGGAAAATGCAGGAATCCGACTATTTCCTTGTCTTCTCCCGTTTCATTTCTGACCTGATCGTGAATTCTTACTGCATCATCCAGACTCATTTTCAGTCTTCCGACTTCCCTTGACACTATTTTTGAGTTTGTTGTGAAGTCAGTGATGTTGTCTTTTTCGTCAGTGTACCATCCCCTGGTTCCGCAGATGATGAATTTCTCCACTTCCATGGCATTG
>CADAXH010000116.1:432-4788 GCA_902791785.1 uncultured Ruminococcus sp.
ATTTTTGAGTTTGTTGTGAAGTCAGTGATGTTGTCTTTTTCGTCAGTGTACCATCCCCTGGTTCCGCAGATGATGAATTTCTCCACTTCCATGGCATTGTTGTGCATAAAACACAGAGTTTTGTACTCGTTCTGCTGGATGAACTTATCCATTTTTGCATGGGTCTGCCAGTAGTAGTCGTGGTTTCCCTTGAAAAAAATCTTTTTTCCCGGAAGCTTTTCTATGAAGTCAAAGTCCGCTTTTGCTTCTTCCAGTGTCAGTCCCCAGGATATGTCTCCCGGAACTATGACAGTATCCTGGTCTTTGACTTTATTCTTCCAGTTCTGTTCTATGAGTTTGTCGTGGTCATGCCATCTCGGACCGAATATATCCATTGGCTTGTTGGTCGAGAAGGAAAGATGCAAATCTCCTATTATGTATACTGCCATTTGTTTCCTTTCTGTCAATTGTCCAAAAACTTGAGAAATGACCTTCTGTGCTCGGGGCACGGTCCCAGTTTTCTTACAGCATCCATGTGATCCTTTGTCGGGTATCCTTTATGCTTTCTGAATCCGTATTCAGGATATTTTTCATCAAGTTCAAGGCACTGTCTGTCCCTTGTCACCTTCGCTATTATTGAAGCTGCCGCAATGGACGGACACTTTGCGTCTCCTCCGATTATTGTCTTTGTCGGCAGGTTAAAACCCCTGGAGCAGTTTCCGTCTATGAGGGCAAAATCCGCTTTGATGCTGAGTTTTTCAATCGCCCTTTTCATTGCGAGCATCGTTGCATTGAGAATGTTCAGTTCGTCTATTTCTTTCGGAGACGCCCATGCGACTGCCCAGATCATATTCGATGTTATGTAGTCGTACAGCTCATCTCTTTTTTTCTCCGACAATTTTTTGGAATCATTTATTCCTTCTATGGATATTCCGTCGGGGATTATAACGGCACCTGCGACGACATTTCCGGCAAGAGGGCCTCTGCCTGCTTCATCAACTCCGCAGACATTGACATATCCTCTGGAGTGCTGTTCATTTTCGTATTCAAATGTCAAAACCTTAAGGTCTTTCAAGTGTGATTCTCCCTATCTTTCCGTTCCTGAATTCTTCCAGAAGCATTTTTGCTGTTCTCTCGTAGTCTATATCTCCGCCCTTGACGAGAAAACCTCTTTTTCTTCCTACGAATTCGAATATTTCGTAATTTTCCCTGTCATTTATTTCGTCGTCCTCAAGTTTATATCTCTCTTTGAGGAGGTTCGGATACATGTCCCTGAGTCTTCCGCAAAGAAGTCCGGCCATGTGTTCGATATCCAGAATGTCGTCCTTTATGGCGCCTGTAATCGCCAGGTTTTCAGCTCCTTTTTGGTCTTCAAGTTTAGGCCAGAGAATTCCGGGCATGTCGAGCAGATCTATACCTATATTGGTCGTCACCCACTGTTTGATCATTGTGACGCCTGGCCTGTTTTCGACTTTTGCCTTTTTTCCTGCCGCCAGCTTGTTTATAAGGGAGCTCTTGCCTACGTTCGGAATACCTATGATCATCGCTTTGATGCTGCGGCCTTCCATTCCCTTTTCATTCCATCTGTCAAGTTTTTCGGAACAGAGTTTTCTGGCTTCTTCCATTATTTCGGATATTCCTTCACCTGTCCTGCAGTCATAAAAGACGATGTGTTTTCCGGCTTCTTTGTACGACTCTTTCCAGAGTCTTGTGACAACGGGATCGGCGAGAGAACACTTGCTTGCAATTGTCAGTTTTGGCTTTTGAGAAGTGATCTTTTCAATTTCCGGGTTCTTTGAAGAATCCGGAATTCTTGCGTCTATTATTTCAATAGCAAGATCCACTTTTTTCAGGTTTTCCTGGATTATTCTCCTTGTCCTGGCCATGTGGCCCGGAAACCAGTTTATGTTGTTTGTTTTTCCGTCCATGGTTAATAATTCCCTTTGCTTTGTCTTTGATAAAGCTGTCATATGAACAGCATTTGGGATGATAATACTCCGTCTACCGATACCGATGCACTTACACATTCCGACTTTCGGACTATCCCGATTTTAATAATGGAGTTATTGACGAAAACCTCCCGGAAATGTTTTTTGTTTTTGTCTTTTCACCTGTTTTTCAGTCTGCTGAACATGGTTTTTTCCACCAGTATGGAATCATCTTTTTTATGGAAAATCTTAGTAACGATGAAGTTGACCCCGCTGTACAGAACAAACGAGATGAGGAACAAAGCTACCATTACCAATACAGACTGCAGGTCAAGTTCACTGAGATAGAAGAAATCCTTGAAGAAAAATACGCATGCAAAGAATCCACTAACCATTGTGACAAGAAGCGCAATCCGTATCTTTGTCATCGGAAGACAAATCTTGAGCATGTACAGGAATACTGTAACAGTTGTCATAATAACCGCCATTGTGCTGACGGTTCCCGGATTCAGTCCGTAAACCTTTGATGCAATTGTGATCATGATTACATTCAGCAGCACCGTTACAGATACCGGAATTGATCTGGATGCTATCCTCGTAAGGAACTTGCCTTTGACGAGCTCGTTGTTAGGCTCAAGTGCGAGAACAAATGTTGGTATTCCTATTGTGAAGAAAGTAATGAGACTTGTCTGAATCGGTATGAAGAAATATGTCTGGAAAGTCACTACGCTGAACAGCGTCAGAAGGAATGTGTAAACAGTCTTGCTCAGAAGAAGCGATGCGCTTCTCTCGATGTTGTTTATGATCTGTCTTCCCTCTTTTACAATATTCGGAATTGAGTTGAAATCGTCGTCCAGGAGTATGAACTGTGAAACGTTTCTGGCGGCATCAGCTCCGGATTTGATGGATATGGCGCAGTCGCTCTCTTTGAGTGCAAGAACATCATTGACTCCGTCGCCCGTCATGGCAACCGTCTTGCCCTGTTCCTTGAGTGTCTTGACTATAAGCTTTTTCTGAGCAGGTTTTACTCTGCCGAATACATTGTATTCTGTCACTGCCTTAGCGAGTTCTTCGTCAGACAGTTCACTGACATCTATTCCCCTGAGGTCAGACAATTCAAGCTGCTCTGCAGTATTGAGAACAGTCTCCGTCTTGTCTCCGGAAATAATGACGACGTCAACATTGTTCTTTCTGAAAAATTCCAGTGTGGATTTTGCGGACTTTCTGATGACGTCCTTTATGAACACATACCCTATTTTTTCAAGTCCGGATATGTCCGCCACGTCGCCTCCGCGCTTTCTTGCAAATGCGACTACCCTGTATTTTTTGAAATACTCTTCGGCTTCGGTCGTGTCGTCAAACAAAATGTCCGGCGCACCGAAATAGTAGGTGTAGTCAGTATATTTTATTGCAGAATATTTTCTTGATGAAGAAAAAGGCATCTTCTCTGTTATTTCTTTTAAATCAGGTTTGAATTCCTTGAAATGGGCTTTCAAAGCCTGCATGGTTGCATTGTTGTCTTCTGACAAAGACACAAACTCCGCCAGCTTATCCAGGGGGTTGTCCAACGGGCAGTCCGATGACGGAATGAAATCTGAATATTCCATTCTTCCTTCTGTCAGTGTACCGGTTTTGTCAAGGCAGATGGTGTTTACCCTTGCAAGTATTTCAATCGAATACAATTGCTGAACTGTCACTCTTACCTTATGGAGTTTTATGATACCTACAGCCATTACTGATGAAGTAAGAAGTATCAGTCCTTCCGGAATCATGCCGATTATTGAGGCGATGGTCCTGAACATGCTCTCGGACAGCTCTCCGCTTATGTTATATTCCTTGAAGAATGTTATGGCTCCAAGAGGTATGATGAGTATAGTGAGAATCTTCAGTACCTTGACAAATGAGCCGAGAATCATGAAGTTCATTTTCTTTTTCTGTTTTGCTGCCGCGCTTATCTTTGATGAATAGCTGTCTTTGCCTACATGTGTGACTCTGCAGTAGGAAGTTCCGGAAACAACGAATGCACCCGAGAGCAGGCTGTCGCCCTGCTGCTTAACAATGGCATCGCTCTCCCCTGTTATGAGGGACTCGTTTACTTCTAGACTTCCTTCGAGAACTTCTGCATCGGCTATTATCTGTCTTCCGGCAGTGAGTTTGATTATGTCGTCTCTGACTATGTCTTCCGCTCCTATTTCAGTCTCAGCCCCGTCCCTGACGACAATACATTTGTTTTCTGAAACAATTGAAAGTTTGTCAATTATCCTCTTGGATACAAGTTCTTCTGCGATGCTTATTATCGTGTTGCCTATGGCTATGAGTACAAATGTGCAGTTTTTCAGTCCTTTGAGAACGTCACCTGAGACAATTCCTGCCACTATTACGGCAATTCCGAGCACCAGATTAAGTATGTTGAAGTACGTAAAAACGTTGTCCGCAATAATTCTGCCGA
>CADAXH010000117.1 GCA_902791785.1 uncultured Ruminococcus sp.
TCCGGATTCGATAAATGCAAGTTTTTTTCTCACAAAAGATATATATACTTCCACATTGTTGTATTCTGATTCGCTCTCGTATCCCCAGATTTTCAGGGCTATCTGCTCCCTTGTGAGGACCTGCCCCTGATTGGCAATCATATATTCCATTATCCTGAGTTCTTTTTCGCCAAGCCTTACGCTTTGTCCGTTTGAGCACTTCAATTGGGCATTCTTGACATCAAGTGTAAGGTCTTCGTATGAAAGACTTCCGTCATTAGTCGGAACATTTCTCCTTACAAGAGCCCTGAGGCGTGCGAGAAGTTCTTTTGTCATAAACGGTTTTGTGAGATAGTCGTCTGCTCCGCTGTCAAGTCCGTCGACTTTGTCGTCAACTTCGCTCTTTGCCGTCAGCATCAGAATGGGAGTCTTAATACCCTGAGCCCTCGCTTTTTTAGCCACTTCAAACCCGTTCATTTTCGGCATCATGACATCAAGGACAACTATATCGTAGATATCTCCCTCTATTTCAAGCAGTGCGTCTTCTCCGTTTTCAACTGAAGTTACTTCGTAACCTTCCTGACGCAATAATTCACACAGGGCACGGTTCATTCTTTTTTCATCTTCAGCGAGCAATAATCACATACTTGTGAACTCCTTTTGCTTTGTATGGCAACAATTGTATCTGTGAACATTGAAAAAAGATTGAAAGTCACATCAGAATCTTCTGTAAAGCTTCGGTTTCAGAAGACAGCGACTCAATTCTGTCGTCAGGCATAAATTCGAGAAGAAGTTTCTGTGAGCCGTCAAAATATTCAAGGTACTTTTTCCAGGTCTGTATGCCTTCAGAAAGCGGATATTTTTCCTTTTCCTTCCAGTTGAACACATGAATGTTCACTGTAAATGGAGCCGTTTTCTTTGCAAACAGCAAATTGTCCTCAACGCTCATAAACTGATTTGGCTGCCAGTACATCCTGAAGTTGTCGCACCCGACACCCTGCATAAGTTCCATCGTTGAATCCACAGTGTCCGTCAATGTTTTCGGATGGCACTCGCAGCAAAGAACAATGCCTTCTTTTTCTGCCAGCTGCGCCGCAGTTATGCAGCTGTTATACAGCTGTTTTTTCTCTTCGCTGGTATAGTCCGCAGAGCCCCTTGAACCAATCCATATTCTCAGGACATTGGTTCCGAGTGTCTTTGCAGCTTTGAAGTACTGAGTAATATCTTCCGGTTTATCTTTTCCTATTCTGAAATATGTTCCGTATGAAGACGTCTTCACTCCATATTCTTCAGACAGTCTTTTTATGCTCAGAACTGACTCATTATTGTCAAATGGGGCGTGAATATCACTACCCCATTCTACAAATTCAAGATTCACTTTTGAAACATTGCGGATTATCTCTTCTGCAGATAAACTTCTGAAAGATATTGAGACAAGTCCGGTTTTAAACATGGCGGTCACTCAGCCAATCAGACTGACTATCCAGTCCCATACCGAGTTCATGTTAGAAAGAACAGGAACAAGTATGAGCGAGATGACAGACATAAGTTTAATAAGGATATCCATTGCGGGACCTGCGGTGTCCTTAAGAGGATCGCCTACTGTGTCACCGGTTATGGAAGCTTTGTGTGTGTCTGAACCTTTGCCGCCGAAATTGCCGTTTTCAATAAACTTCTTTGCATTGTCCCAAGCGCCGCCTGAGTTTGCCATGAATACGGCGAGCATGATGGCGGAAACAAGAGCGCCAATGAGCAGTCCGCCGAGACCTGCAGAACCTATAAGGAGTCCGCAAAGAATCGGAGAAACAACTGCTATGATAGCGGGAAGAACCATTTCTCTGAGAGAAGCTTTTGTTGAAATATCTATGCAGCGGTTGTAATCTGGTACGTCAGTTCCCTTGAGTATTCCGGGCTTTTTCCTGAACTGGTCACGGATTTCCTCAACCATCTTGTTTGCTGCTTTTCCTACTGAAGAAATAGTGAGAGCGCTGAACAGATACGGGAGCATACCGCCTATAAGCATTCCTATGAGAACTTTCGGATCTGCAAGACTGATCTGGACTCCTGAAGCCTGAATAAACGAAACTATAAAGGCAAGTGAAGTAAGAGTCGCAGAACCAATGCAGAATCCTTTTCCTATAGCTGCTGTCGTGTTGCCTACAGAGTCAAGCTTGTCTGTGATTTCCCTGACGTTTTCAGGCATCTCTGACATCTGTGCGATACCACCCGCATTGTCCGAAATAGGGCCGTAACCGTCAACAGATACTGTAATACCCGCTGTTGAAAGCATACCGACTGCCGCAAGTGCGATTCCGTATGATCCGTTGAAGAAGAATGCAACTACAATTGCTGATGCAAGAACCGCAATTGTCAGGGCCGTCGATTTCATTCCCGATCCGAGACCTGCTATTATGTTTGTCGCGTGTCCCGTCTGGCTCTCCTGAGCTATTCTCTGTACTTCCTTGTAATCGGAAGAAGTATATATCTCAGCAATGAATCCGACTCCTATACCTGATGCGAGTCCTGCAAATACGGATACAATTAGTTTCCAGTCCTTGACGTATAACAGTGCAAGTGCAACTGTGGCAACAAGCACAATTCCTGTAGCTATGTATGTGGCAAGATTCAACGCCTTGTGAGGATTGCTCCAGTTTTTGAGTCTGAAGAAAATGACGGATAAAACTGATGCAATAACACCTACTCCGCAGATCAGAACCGGGAACAGGATATATTTCATTGAAATCGGGTCATTTGTTGAGAATGTAAGGAGCGCCATCGTAAGGCATGAGATTATTGATCCGACATAAGATTCAGTCAGGTCAGAACCCATTCCCGCAATATCTCCGACGTTGTCACCAACGTTGTCTGCTATTGTAGCGGGGTTTCTGGGGTCGTCTTCAGGAAGATCTGTTTCAACTTTGCCCACAAGGTCAGCTCCGACGTCAGCTGCTTTTGTATAAATGCCTCCGCCGACACGGCTGAACAATGCAATAAGTGAACATCCGAGAGAATATCCTGCGAGTATGTGGACGGGTTCCTGCATATTTCCTGTAATTTGATATGAGACAAAGAATATTGCAGCAAGTCCGAGAAGACCAAAGCCTACAACGGATAATCCAAGGACCGCACCGCCTGAAAAGGCAACTCTGAGTGCAGAAGGCATTCCTTCGTCCTTGGCCTTGACGGTTGTTCTGGCGTTTGCTTTTGTAGCTATGAACATTCCTACCCATCCTGCCGTAGCTGAGAAACATGCGCCAATTACAAAGCATAAAGCCGCTTTCCAGCCTACTGCCTCAGCACCCTGAAGCGCAGGTATAAATCCGAGAACTGTCAGAAGAATTCCTATTCCGATGATAAACGGAACTATTATCTTGTACTCTCTGACAAGGAACGTCATCGCTCCTTTATGGATGTACTTGTGTATTTCGTCAACTTTGTCGTTTGTAATCTTGATCTTTGAAACCTTTCTGAAAAGGACAAAGACATACAAAAGAGTTATCAAAGTTGAAAAAACAACAAGAAGTAAACACAATGATTGTTCGTTCATTTTCTTTCCTCCATGTGTTTTTGGTGGTAAACATTATATCATATTAAGTGCGGAAATAATAGATAGGATGAATAATTACTGAAGAAGATTTTTGATTTTTTCAATCAAACCGAAATCCGCAGGAAGCCAGTTGACTGAATCAATGGATTCCTTTGTCAGCCATTTTGCGTCTTCAGCTTCTTTGAGAATGAGATTTCCCTTGACCACGGAACACCAGAAACAATCCATTGAAAGGTGGAAATCCGGATAATCGTATTCAACTGTCTCAATTAGGTCTCCTACTCTGATTTCAGTATCCAGTTCTTCCCTTATCTCACGGACCAGAGCCTGCTGCGGAGTTTCAGAATCTTCAATCTTGCCTCCCGGAAACTCCCATCCGTCTTTGTATTTTCCGTATCCTCTCTGGGTGGCAAATATTCTGTTTCCGTCACGAATAACAGCTGCCACCACCCTTATTATTGTCTTATTCTCCATTTTTATTCTTTTCACCCTGCTTGTCTTTGTTGTTTTTTGGAGATGAATTCCAGACTCTTGTGGTTTTATCTTCAGGAGCTTTTTTTAAATGCAGATGAATCAGCATCCGATTAAAAGTATAACCCAGGCCGTTCTCCTGAATGCAGCGGATCCCGCCTTTTGCTTTTCTAGGAATCCATGTGATTATTCTGCGCACCCTGTAAGAAAAAGAACTTTCCAGCGCTCTGATTCTTTCCTTTTCCTCTCAACTATGTTATATAACTGAGTCCAGAACAGTTCATCACCCTGATTGTTAACAAGCCAGAGTGCAGACTCCTGGGTTCCTTCAACATAATGCAGTGCGATCAAAGGCTCTTTTGGAACAACAACCCTGTACCCTGCCATTGCGGCCATCAGCCAGAACCAGATGTCGTCATTCGTAGGTGCCAGATCTTTTATTTTTGTCTCATCCAGCACATCGGGATGAAAACAGCTCGGAGGAAACAAAGTGCCGGAGCCGCTCCCAATCTTATTAAGATATGACGGACCTTTCCAGTATTCTTTTCCGCCGATAACAGCTGTATAAGAACCGTCTTCGGAAAGAAGGATTTTAGTGACCCTGTGGCACGGAATGCAGTGCGGATTGTCCAGGTATGTCTTACACAGCCTTTCAAGCCACTGCGGATGATAATACAAATCGTCGTCTGCCGTCACTATAAACGAATCCGGATACAGTTTCATTGTCGGAACAAGCTTCTTGTATGACATAAGATTGCCGCACCATCGAATCTCCAGTCCTCTTTTCTTCAGTTTCAGTAGTTCGTCCGGCAGATCCTTTTCTTTATTCGGAAATTCTTCTTCAGCAAGCCAAAGAATGATTCTGTCCGGTGCCAATGTTTGTCTGAAAATGGTATTGATTGTCAGATGAACGGTTCCGATTCTTTTCGGGAAAGACGTAAGTGACACTATCAGAGGTTTTGCAAGTTTCTTTTTTATTGCCGACTCTTCGACCGAGCGCCTGTACAGATTCTTTTGCTCCAACGCATTGCGTATTGTTTCATCGTTGAAAACCTGTCCTTCAAGACTGATAAAACTGTCATAGTCATATTCCCTTAGACAAGTGAAATAGTCAAACAGAATCTTGGAATGAATGGCATCTGGAGAACAGCCTTCAAAAAGAGTCGTGCTGAACAATTCCCGTGCACCGTTATAGAATTCACGGACACCCGGATCGTTAATGTTAAGGACGTTATTCTTCAGGCAGTAAGTAATATTGTCTACAGCAAACCTCATCACACTGTTCCTGATTGTTTCATACCAGGACAGATGCGAAACCTGTTCAAGCGCACTTTTTACTGCAAACAGTGTGTTTCCAAGTTTTTTGGGCTTGGCCGAAGAGATTGTCCCGCCCTGATCCACTCTGTAGTGAATGAAACGGTCTTTAAGAAAAGTTATTCGTTTTGCTGACGCCACGCTGACTGATGCAAATGTGATGTCGTTTGTGGTGGATATCTCATCAAACTTGAGATTGTTCTCAGCAACAAAAGATGTTCTGTACAGTTTTGTCCACGGAGTAGGATTGACCACGCTCATAATATAGTCGGGGCAATCAGCATAACTGAAGACTTCTGTATTTTTAGGCAGCCATTCTGTATGAATGCCTGTTCGCTTTTCCACTTTTCCTTCAACATCGAATTTGCTGAAATTGAATGCGACTATGTCAGCCTGTTCCTTTTCAGCTTTCAGATATGTTTTTTTCAGAAGATTTTTATCAAACCAGTCGTCAGAATCAAGAAAAATGCAGTATTTTCCCGTTGCGTGCAGAAATCCGTTGTTTCTGGCAACACCCGCAAATTTGTTTTTCTGAGTATATATTTTAAATCTACTGTCTTTCGCTTCGTAATCACGCAGTATACTGAGCGATCCATCTGTCGAACCGTCATCAACGCAAATGATTTCTATATCCTCCAGAGTCTGATTACAAACGCTGTCCAGACATTCGCGGAGATACTTCTCCACATTGTATACCGGGATTATAACTGATACTAAGGGTTGGTTCATAATTTCCAGGCTCGGACACCTTTGACTTTGGTCTCAGTATGAGAGCCCTGCCTCCTATAATAGTGTTGTGTTTGTGCTTAAACAATACAAATCTGAAGTCACGGTGTTCCCGGCAATCATAAACAGGTGTTTGTCAAGCTGTTTCCCATGCCTTATATCATTTTGTAGAGCTCGTAGCAATCGTGTCCCTTTGGAACGTCTTTGAGCTCGCCTCTCATCAAATAGCCGTTCTTTTTGAAGAAACCGATAT
>CADAXH010000118.1 GCA_902791785.1 uncultured Ruminococcus sp.
ATTTATGGTCGGAATAATCCACCACCTCTATCAAAAGATCCGCATACTTGACCTCCTCCAGGGTCGACCGGAAGGACTCCACCAGATTGTGGGGCAGCTTGTTGATAAAACCAACAGTATCAGAAAGCAGGAATTCCTTCTTGTCCAGAAGCATGTACGAGAAATTCTTTATGCTGTCCGCCCTGGTTCCCGACTTGAGCGCCACTGACGTGTAGTTTGTCAGCGAAGCAACAAGTTTTGAAGCGCTGGCGAGTATTGAGTCGAGTTCACCGATTTTGCTCTTGAGCATGTTGTTGAGCTCAACAATTTCGGTTCCGGTCAGCTTGTAGCTCTCCATCAGGGAGTCAACATAAAACCTGTATCCCTGTTGTGTTGGCACTCTTCCCGAAGAAGTATGAGGCTGTTCGAGATACCCCATCTCCTCAAGTTCTGCCATTTCAGCTCTTATAGTAGCGGAAGAATACGGAATATTTGCAGATGACACAAGGTATTTTGAGCCTACCGGCTCGCCGTTGTTGATATGTGATTCAATAACGGAACGAAGTATCATCTTTTTTCGATCAGACAAATTGTGACTGCCTGTTTCCGAAGATAAATCTTTCACTTTCCAGCCTCCTTTTGGCACTCGCAACCTTGAAGTGCCAACTTTCGAGTATAATATATATCAAGGAACTTGCTTTGTCAAGTGTAAAATTTCATTTTTTCAAATATTTTTCATTTTTTGAACTGCTGTTATCACTTTGACTTTTTCATTGCCAACAGGAATTAATCATTGACTGCAGAGGCGGACGGTGATATAATGCATGTAAAATTAAACAGGGGTGCTGATAAGGCTGAGACGGCAAATGCCGAACCCTAGACCTGATACGGATAATACCGGCGTAGGAAGTTTATTAATAAGAAACTGTCACCCCGTGTTTTCCGCACGGGGTTTTGTTATGGTAAAGGAAAAGGAAAAGGAAAATGGAAAAAAAGAAATATTCACTGGCAAGAATTCTCGCAGAGTGCGCTGCAATGGTGGCACTCGCAACAATACTCAGCATACTCAAGATGGCTGATCTTCCCTACGGGGGAAGCATAACAATGGCAAGCATGCTTCCGCTTGTAATCGTGTCGTACAGACATGGAACAAAATGGGGCCTCATTTCATCTTTTGTTTACGGCGCAATAGAACTTGTGCTCGGACTGAAAACCCTTTCATATGTAACAGGAGTTGCTTCAGTTGTTGCCGTAATCCTTCTTGACTATATAGTGGCTTTCGGAGTCATTGGCCTGTCCGGACTCGTTAGAAAAATGAAGGTCGAGAGCACTTCCCTTGTTCTGGGTTCTCTCATCGCCTGCACTGCAAGATATATCTGCCACGTTATTTCAGGAGCTACAGTTTGGGCGGGACTCTCCATACCGACAGCAGCGGCTCTTACATATTCATTTATATATAACGCGACATACATGCTGCCTGAAACGCTCATTCTCATGGCTGTTGCATTCTTCATAGGATCTTCAATAGATTTCAACTCAGACAGACCGAAGCCTGTGGTAAGAGTAAAGAAGACAACTTCAGTTGTGACAAAAGTACTGAAAGTGCTGGC
This sequence comes from uncultured Ruminococcus sp., assembly GCA_902791785.1. GTDB lineage: Bacteria > Bacillota > Clostridia > Oscillospirales > CAG-272 > CAG-841. The sequence goes on from CADAXH010000118.1 coordinate 1,590, forward strand.
AATGGTCGGCATTTCTGCCGCTTTTGTAATAGACGTTGTTGCGGTCTTCTCAAAGCTTCAGAATGCCGAATCTGGAGAATTTGACATCACGGGACTCAGCAATGTCAATGTTCCTCTCGTCATTATCCCCACAGCCATAGCGCTTGTCCTTGCGGCAGCATTCATAACAGCATATGTAATTGAAAGAAAAAAGAAAGTCGAGAATCAGAATGACGTGTCTGATAATAGCAGCTCATCTTGAAAGCAGAATAAGGGAAATCGTCAACCCGGATGAATTTTCATTTGTAGTCTGTGCTGACAGCTCATATGTACAGGCCTTTAAGGAAGATGTCTTCCCCGACCTGATAATAGGAGACTTTGATCACAACTCCTCTTCATTGCCGCCTGACAGGAATATTGAGACAATTCTCCTGCCTGTCAAGAAAGACGACACCGACACACATTTCTGCGTCAAAGAAGCTATAAAAAGAGGATTTGACGATATTACAATCATCGGCGGAACAGGCGGAAGACTCGACCACACAATAGCAAACATCCAGTCTCTTGTTTATGCATGCAGAAACGGTACAAAAGCCCGGATGATGGACAAAAACAACATTATTACCGTTACTGACAGAGACTGTACAGTCGATAAAAAGAAAAAATACCTCTCTGTTTTTTCAATCGGAGGAAAAGCGGTTGTATCCATAGAAGGTTGCAAGTATTCTCAGAGCAACATAGAGCTGACTGATTCTTTTCCTATAGGAGTCAGCAACGAAATATCTTCGGATACAGCCTTAATATCCGTTTCAAAAGGAACAATAATACTGGTTCAGTCAGATGACTGATAGATACAAATCGCCCCTGTGTTTTTTTGCACAGGGGCTTTCTTGTCATATTCATCTTGTGTTTTTGACTTTCCCTCTTCCGGTTGAATGACCATCGCGATTGACGTCGTCAAAAACGATTTCTTTTATGTATTTATCGGAATCAGTCAATTCTTTTCCGTTTACGGTTACATCTTTAAAACTGATGTTTTCTGCCGTGCAGACAAATACGGGTCAAATACTTCTTTTCCGTTTCTCACAATGGATTTGGGACCCACTGCAACAATATAGCTCATAGGATACTCATCTCTGTGAAGAGTAAGTCTGACATTATCCAGATGAAATACGTCAACATTTGAACAGATTTCAAATGCTGCACAGTTCCCTCTCGTTTCGTCGCTTTTCATATATTCTTCGAATGTATCTATAGGACGAATAAGGTCAATATCCATGTTTCAAAACTGATGTTATATGCATTTCCGACCTCTCCTTTTTCACGAGACCGGCCAATCAGATACGGAGGGGTCTGAAGATACATTTTGAACGTTCTTATACCTTTGACTCTTCTGAACACAACATTCTTCAGAAAACAGTCAACTTTTGTTCCGTCAGGATATTCGTAGATTGTTCACGATTCAAGCGAGAATCTCGTATTCTGCGGTCCCCATATTTTCATTCTGCCATCATCATTCTCAAGGTAAACATACCTTGTTTCGCCTTTGATTTCTATGACAATTTGCCATTGCTGTTCAAAACTCTCGCCTGTTCTTTTTCCTATAGTCAACACTCCGTCATTATCAAAAAAATCAGGCCTGAATATCTTCTCAGGAATAAAAAAAGAATCAGAAATCCATTCGTCGGAAATAATAGCAACATTGAAAGTGTACAATAAACTCGTCCACCCATATCCCAGAACCAGCACTTCTTCTGTTCCGTCGTGATTTACGTCATAAACAGCAAATTCTTCATAATCCGAAACGAAGGCTTGGTTGTTTTTTACATAATACAACTTAACATAGTAACAATCTTCGTATTCGCTTGTTTTTTTGTATTTCTGGAAGTATTCATCGTTCCTATAAACGGGTACTGCAAAAATCTGCCCCCCGGTTCTCTCAAAAAAGCCTTCCGGTGTTACATCTACAGGAACGAGTTCAATTTTAGAAAGGGTATTTTCAGGGCACAGCATTTGTTTGACATCTACACTTGACAAGGCATTGTCCGGAGCAAATACACTTTTCTGGTACATTTGAACTAACATGGATGATTTATTTGGGCACAAATAAACTATACAATCATCTCTAAATAAACATGCGTTACCCCAAGATCGATTGGAAGAATTATGCTCATGAATAGTAAAATTTTCTTTTCTAAACACTTCTATAAATTCTTTGTAAAAATCTTCATCAACATCACAGTATTCGATGCAACCGAACTCGTCATTATATCTTGATTCTTTGTTAGGCAATGAAAAGTCGAACGAAGCGTACAGACTGACACTTTTGAAAACAAGCGGCGGGATTGAAGGTTGCCCTAAATCTTCTATGTAGGCTGGTTCGTCAGTCTGAGATTCAGTTTCTATGGTTATCTCGGTTGTTATTGATGATGTCATTTCTGTTGTATCTGTTGTTTCTTCAGTTTCTGCTGTATCTGCAGTTTCTACTGTTTTCACCGTTTCTCTTGTCTTAACTTCGGATTCTGTAGATATCTGTTCAGTTCCTGTATACATTGTATCCGTATCAACAGTTCTGTCATTATTGCAAGATAAAATCACGAAAGCCATAGATATCACCAACAATAACGCAACAAACAATTCAATCTTTTTCACAGCGACCTCCTTAA
>CADAXH010000119.1 GCA_902791785.1 uncultured Ruminococcus sp.
ACACCGGACGGCACATTCATCATGAGTTCAAAAGACATGAAGATGCTCGAACATGTGCCCGAACTTATCGAGGCGGGAATATCTTCTTTCAAGATTGAAGGAAGAATGAAGAGTGTGTATTACACAGCAGTTGTAACAAACGCATACAGAGCGGCCATAGACGGTTTTCTCAGGGACGGAAAGAATTATGTTCTCGATCCGAGATGGTCGGACGAACTTGATTCAGTCAGCCACAGGGAATATGGTACCGGATATTTCTTTGACGACCCGATGGAGAATGCTCAGACGGTAAAAGACATGGGATATATTCGCGACAAGGCATATCTTGGAACTGCAGTTTCTTATGACCCGGAGACGGGGCTTGCAGGGTTCAGGCAGAAGAACAAGATGAATGCCGGTGACGAAGTTGAGATTATAACCCCGGGACAGTTCGGAAGAAGAATAAAAGTGGACAAGATATACGGAGAAAATATGGAGGAGATTCCTTCAACCCCGCATGTTCAGATGCTCTATTACATAAAAGTTCCTTTTGAAGTGAAGGAACAGGATATTATGAGAGGCGCAAAATGATTGAAAAATTCAGAAAAAAACTGATGGATCCCAATGTAAAGGAACTGAAAGTTGCATATTTCGGCGGCTCCATAACACAGGGAGCAGGTGCAAGCAAATGGTCTGAGACATGCTACAGGGCTCTTGTTACGAAGTGGCTCAGGGAGACATACAAGGATAAAGAAATAACAGAAATCAATGCTTCAATCGGCGGTACAGGCTCAGACTTCGGAGTCTACAGGATGAACCTTGAAATAACAGGCAGGCAGCCTGACCTTGTATTCATTGAATTCTGCACAAATGACTCGGTACTCGAAAATTGCGGAATATATGAAGAGGGAATGATCCAGAATCTGAGAAGGGATCTTCCTGATTGCGATATCGTACTTATTGAGACAATAACAGAACCCATGTACAAGCGCCTTCTGAAGATGGAGACAATTGAGAGTGTTGAAAACTATGAAAGGTTGTCTCACAAATACGGAATAGACCTGGTTAATATAGGTGCTGAATTCGTAAAAAGGGTTCAGGCAGGCAAAGGAGACTTCCTTACATACACAAATGAGGGAGTACATCCGAATGACACGGGATATTCAATTTATGCAGACAAGGTGATAGATTATCTGAAAAATGTCCTCTCAGACAAGGAAACAGACGTTTTGCCAAAAACCAGCATGGTTTTCTGCAAGGACATGGACTGTCAGGATTTTGTATATGTCAACGACGACAGTTTTTACCAGAACATGGGATATGCATTTGCCGAAGAGAAAGGCAAAAAGATTACATTCGAGTTTGAAGGAACTGCAGTAGGCATCATCATGCACTACTGCAAAGAGTCAGGCAAGTATCTGTACAGAATAGATGACGGCGAATATATTGAACGCGACAGCTTTGACAGCTACTGCCTCACATTCAACAGAATAGGCTTTCTGTTCTTCACCCGCGAGCTGAAACCGGGCAGACACAGACTTGAAATTGTGGCCAAGGGCGAAAAGGACGAAAGGTCAGAGGGATGCAAGATAAAAATAACGGCCTTTTTGTGCTCGTAAGGACTTAAATATATTGAAAAACAAGCGGTTTTGTGATACACTCAATCGGAAAAGTGAAAAATTTTAACCCCGAAAGGAAATGAATATGAATTACAACAAAAAATCTATCGAAGACATCGATCTCGCCGGCAAAAGAGTAATTGCCCGCTGCGATTTCAACGTTCCACAGGATAAATCCGGAGCCATCACAGACGACAACAGAATCGTCCAGGCTCTTCCTACAATCAAGTACATGGTTGAAAAGGGATGCAAAGTTGTTCTTTGCTCACACCTCGGAAAACCGCACAATGTTTTTGACAAGGAAATCAAGCTCAACAAGAAAGAAGTTGCAGCTATCGAAAAGCTTCCTGAAGCTGAAAGAGAAGCAGCTACAGCTGCTGCAATCGAAAAGGCTAAAGGCGACGTTAAGAAGTTCTCTCTTAAGCCGGTTGCTGACAGACTCAACGAATACCTCGGCGGAATCGTAACATTTGCTACAGACACAGTAGGTGAAGACGCTCAAGCCAAAGTTGCAAACATGAAAGCAGGAGAAATCGTTCTTCTTGAAAACACAAGATTCACAAAGGGCGAAGAAAAGAATGATCCTGAACTCGCAAAGAAACTCGCTGCATTCGGTGACGTTTTCGTAAACGACGCATTCGGAACTGCTCACAGAGCTCATGCTTCAACAGCTGGTATAGCTGATTATCTCCCTGCAGTATGCGGTTACCTCATTCAAAAGGAAATCACAATCATGGGCAACGCTCTTGAGAATCCTCAGAGACCTTTCGTAGCAATCCTCGGCGGTGCTAAAGTATCTGACAAGATCGGCGTTATCAACAACCTCCTCGACAAAGTTGACATGATTATCATCGGCGGCGGAATGGCTTACACATTCCTCAAAGCTACAAATCATACAATCGGAACATCAATCGTAGAAGACGACAAGCTCGACGTTGCAAGAGAAATCCTTGCAAAGGCAAAAGCAAACAACGTAGATTTCCTCATTCCTGTAGACAACATAGTCGGACGTAAATATGATCCTGAAACACCATATATGCGCATCTATTCAGACGCCATTCCGGACGGCTGGATGGGACTCGACATCGGACCTACAACAAGAGAACTCTTCTCAAAATCCATCATCGGTGCAGGAACAGTTATCTGGAACGGACCTATGGGCGTATCTGAGTGGGACAACTTCGCAGCAGGTACACAGGCAGTTGCACAGGCAGTTGCTGAATCAGGCGCAGTTTCAATCGTAGGCGGCGGCGACTCAGCTGCAGCAGCTCAGAAACTCGGATTTGCTGACAAGATGACACACATCTCAACAGGCGGCGGCGCTTCTCTTGAATTCATCGAAGGCAAGGAACTCCCGGGAATTGCTTGTCTGCTTGACAAATAATAAATCGGAGGCATAATCATGGATAAGAGCAAAAGAAAAGTAGTTATTGCCGGCAACTGGAAAATGAACATGACACCGGACCAGACTGAAGCATTCATCAAGGAACTCGCTCCTCTTACAAAAGGTAAAGACGACAGCGTAACAGTTCTCTGTGTTCCATTCGTTGACATCGCAACAGCAGTTAAAGCCGCAAAGGGAACAAACATTCACGTTGGTGCCCAGAACGTTCATTTCGCTGAAAAAGGCGCATACACAGGTGAAGTATCTGCAGATATGCTCAAAGCAGTCGGAGCTGAATATATAATCGTAGGACACAGCGAAAGAAGACAGTATTTCGGTGAGACAAACGATACAGTAAACGCAAGACTCAAAGCAGGACTCGCTGCAGGTTTCAAGATGATCCTCTGCGTTGGTGAAACACTTGACGAGAGAGAAAAGAATATCACTTTCGAAACAGTTTCCCTTCAGACAAAAGTAGCTCTCAGAGACGTAAGCAAGGAAGACATGGCAAATGTCATAATCGCCTATGAACCCGTATGGGCTATAGGAACAGGCAAGACAGCTACATCTGAGCAGGCTCAGGAAGTCTGCAAGGCTATCAGAGACGTTCTTGCTACAATCTATGACAAGGCTACAGCTGAAGCAACAACAATCCAGTACGGCGGTTCAATGAACACAAAGAATGCCAAAGAACTTCTTTCAATGAAAGACATCGATGGCGGTCTTATTGGCGGTGCTTCACTGAAGACAGCAGATTTCTCTGAACTCGTTTCTGACGCTCAGTAATTTATTCAACAGATAAAAATAACCCCATTATTTGAGAAAGATGATTTTTCAGAAATGGGGTTTTTTATTAACACGCAATTGTGTCTAAAATCAAATTGAATTTGAGAATAGACAAAAAACTTGTTCAAAACTATTGACGCGCGATAAAAATTTGGCTATAATCAAATTGAATTTGAGAATAGCCAAAAAGGAGAATTGTATGCCATACATAAAGAGGGCTGCCGAAAAGCTGATTGCCAATTCATTTAAAACATTTAAATCAGTTGCAGTTACAGGTGCCAGACAAGTAGGAAAAACTACTATCACATCACATGTATTTCCCAATATCAGAAGGATAAATCTGAGCTCTCAATCGGAATGGAGGATTATCTATTCTTGCTTAAAATGTTTTGTGTCGAAACGGATTCTGAAGGTGATAATACCTATAATGAAGCTTTGCCAGGTGTT
>CADAXH010000120.1 GCA_902791785.1 uncultured Ruminococcus sp.
CGGGATGGAATTGCATTCAAAAATGCAGATGTGGAAATAATACGCCGAAAGATAAAAGCTCATGGCGGAATAGTTGACAGAATTGATGTAAAAGAAGAAGAGTGATAGATTCAAACTCTCAAGTCACGGGAGTTCTCGTCAATCATAAAAAACCATGCAAATGAATTCTATTGAAAAAGTGGCTGTTGCAACCTTATTCAGGAGGAAAGCAACAACCACTTTTTTTCTTTTTTTTATATATCTATTTATTTTTGGGCTTTCATACCGCTTGTTTATGGATGGAAGCCCTCTGAATTCGGAATTATCAAAGTGTTGATAATGGGAATCAATTATGCTAAACTGCTTATGATTATAGATTGTTGAAAGAGGAAATAAACTATGAATGGTGGAGTGTATTCAATCGATGAGATTTGTAGGATTGTGTACCCTATAGCAAAAAAATATGATATTTCTCAAGTTTATTTATTCGGCTCATACGCGAGGGGATTAGCAGATGAGAATAGTGACATAGACATCTGTATAGATGCATCAGAAATAAAGGGAATGTTTGCCATCGGTGGTATTTATTCTGATTTGTCTACTGCTTTAAAGAAGAAAATTGATTTAATTACACTGGGTTCACTCAACAATTGCAATAACAAGGCGTTTGTGGATAATATCAGAAAGGATAGAGTATTAATCTATGAGAGACCTGCAAAATAAAGATGCGTTATTACAAGGAATAGTGATACATTGATGTTCCTATCCTCAAGGAATATTGTGTTGAAGAGTTGGATTTCGGAAATCAAAAGTACGAAGATGGCCCACAAATGAGCTTTTAAAGAATTAGGTTGTTGCGCCCCAATAGATTTGGTCGGCTGCAACAACCATTTTTTTAAACTGTGCATTAAATATTTGTTTCGTTCTCATTTCTCATTGTCTGGATCAAATCAGATAAATAACCTTCTCTGACACCGGCGCTGCTTACAATGACTTTTTCTGCACCAATGTATTTCATAATGCACTGCATAGCCATTGCGCCCGCTATGATGGATTCTTTTCTGTCCGGGCATGCCCTGGAAATCAACTTGTCATGTTTTGGACCGAAACAAAGAGCTTTTGCTGCGCCGACATATTTCGCAACCGTAAGCACCTTTCCATCTGTTGATTTGTCTTTTTCGTCATCCAGAAAATAAACAGTTCTGGCTATGGCTCTACCGGTTCCACCGATAATGTATGCGGTTTTCGCACAATTCCTGAATTTTGGATTGCTGTACAGCATTCTGTTCACGTGCTTTGTGATGGCATCGAATTCTTCATCGGTTGGATAAAGAGGATCTTTGAAAAATCTTTTTGACAAAGCAAGTGATCCAAAAGGAAGAGATATTGCAGGACCATTTTTTGAACCTGTAAATGAGGCGAGTTCAGTGCTGCCGCCACCCATGTCAATAACACAGCTGGGGGTGAGAACAGGTACTTTGAATCTTTCCCTTATTGCTATTCTGTCCAGTACAGATTCTCTTATACCGGAAATAATCTCAACTTTTATTCCAAGTTCTCTGTATATTCTGTCAACAATGTCACGTGCATTGTTCAGTCCCCTCAGACTTGCTGTCGCAAATGAAACAAACATGTCAACAGGAAGGGAGTTTGCTATCGATAGAAACTCTTTTAATACAGTCAGGAGTTTTCCTTCGCCATCTTTTGTCAATATGCCATTGACCCTGTATCCGGCCAGCCCCAGAATGCTTCTCGCGTTGTCAATGACATCGAATTCTCCCGTGTCAAGATTGACGTCGTAAATATTCATTCTGACACTATTTGCACCTATATCGGCGATGGCAATTAGTTTTTGATCCAGTTCTTCGTTATAATCAAACATCTGTCAGTTCAAAGCTGATGAATTGAGTTCCTTTTACAACAATGGTTCCATGATCTCCGGGCTGGATAAACTGGTAGCAGTCTTCTGAAATCTGAAACTCAAAAGTATCTTTTGTGTCAAACTCAAAAGTTGCATAGTACCTCGGAACTTCCTTTTTGTTCGAAACTGCAAATCCATCCATTCTTTTGCCTGTTACCCTCGCGTTTGCACTGATTTTTGGCAGTTTTGTGTTCTTCTTGATAGCTTTGGCTGCTGTAACCATAGTGACAATCATAAAAGCCAGACCTATTGCGAAAAAGGCGGAAAAAATCGTCAGTAACAGTGAGTAAGTATCCATGCAAAAGAATTCCTTTCGTTAATTTCTTCACCATTATACATTAATTTGGTATTCGACTCAATCACTTGTTGAAAAAATGAGCGCCTTGTCGGGCGCTCATGAGATGGAAATGACTATCTGTTGTATCTTTTGTTGAATTGTTTAATCTTTTTTGACAACTTTTGGCTTGTATATCCGGTATATGTTGCGGTCCAGTTTCCTTCGGAAGTTCCGGGAGAATTGATTTTACCTTCGAAACCTGCACCAAGCCAGTCTGCTATAGGAATGACAGCATAATCGGCAACTGAAGAATATACAGCTTTTATAAGCGAATTTACAGGCTGTCTTCTGTCAAGGTCAATGAACTGACCTATTATCTTTCTGTTTTCTTCGGGCTGAGTCTGCCAGAAAGCTTTTGATGTATCATTGTCGTGAGTAGATGTGTAATAGAGAGTGTTATGTGAAATAACCTGAGGAAGATGCATGTTGTCATCTTCACCTGAAAATGCAAACTGAATTACTCGCATGCAGGGGAAGCCTGTCTCTTTCATAAGATTCAGTACTTTATCGCTCATGATGCCCAGATCTTCTGCCACGAATTTTATTTGCGGCAGTTTTTTGTGAGCAACATCAAACAATGGTTTACCCGGTCCGTCTCTCCATGACCCTATCTTAGCGTCAACAGCGCTGTTCTGCACCGAATAGTAATTTGCATAACCTATAAAGTGATCCAGTCTCAGAATGTCAAACATTTTCGAAACGAATTCCATTCTTCTAATGACGAATTCAAAGTTGTTCTGCTTCATTGCCTCCCAGTCGTACAGAGGATTGCCCCATTTCTGACCGGTCTCTGAGAAGTAATCCGGAGGAACCGCCGCGCAGTATTCCTGCTGTCCCTCTGCGTTCAGCTGGAACGCACTTCTGTTTGCCCATGCGTCTGAAGAATCCGGAGCGACATAAATCGGAAGGTCACCCATAATTTCAATTTTCTTTGAATGGATGTATTTCTTTAAAGCATTCCACTGTTCAAAGAACAGATACTGGCAGTAAAGATGGTAATTGATATCCACTACCAGTTCTTTTTTTGCACTTTCAAGAGCAGACTCTTCTCTCAGTCTGATATCTGAAGGAAAATTGTACCAAGGAGTACCATTATATTTGTCTTTCAGTGCCATGAAAACTGCAAAGTCATACACGTCAGGATTGTTCTTCCCAAATGATTTGACCTTTTTGGATATTTTGGAAAAAGAATAATTGTATGCTTTTCTCAGCATATCTTTTCTGCTGAAATATATATATCCGTAATCGATCTTTTTGTCTTTTCTTTTTTCAGGAAGATCAGACTTTTTCATGTATCCGTCTCTTACAAGAAAATCCGGATCAATGAAATACGTGTTGCCGGCAAAAGAGGACAGACACTGATATGGTGAATCTCCGTATCCTGTTGGTCCCAAAGGGAGCATCTGCCAGATTTTGACTCCTGATTCCTTTAAAAAGTCTGCAAATTTATATGCTTCTTTTCCCAGTGTTCCGATTCCGTATTTTGATTTCAATGAAAAAATTGGCATCAGTATTCCGCTTGTTTTCATAGGCACTCCTTAAGATGGTGGTATCTTATATAAGTATACAGCAATTGACATGGGAGTGCAAACGGATTACAATACCAACTATGATTTTTTTGTTGGAGATTTTATGGGAATAACAATAGTTGAACTGCTCCTTATAGCTCTTGGCGTTTCTGCGGATGCGTTTGCTGTTTCCGTCTGCAAAGGATTGACTGCGGGAAAACCAAGTAAAGGTCTGATCTTTACTGCAGGCGGATTCTTCGGTCTTTTCCAGGCGCTTATGCCGCTCATAGGGTATTTTCTCGGTACAACATTTGCCGGAGTCATTGAAAAATATGATCACTGGGTCGCATTCGGTCTTTTGCTTCTCATAGGAGCAAACATGATCAGGGAAGCACTTTCAAAAAAAGAAGAAAAAATGACTGCCACATACAAATTCGGAGAGATGACTATACTGG
>CADAXH010000121.1 GCA_902791785.1 uncultured Ruminococcus sp.
TACGGCGAGTATTTCACCTCAAAGCCCGCACGTTCCTGCGTTGCAGCTAAGGAGCTCCCCAAGGACGTTCTCGTTGAGGTAGAGGTCATAGCTGAGGTTTAATGATATGACATTAAGGGCTGTCTGCTGTGTGCAGGCAGTCTTTTTTTGTGTGGAAAACAAAAAACATCAGCAGTCTGTATGTAAAAAACAATCTATTCATTGCTCCTGCTGTCAATAACAAGCGGACTTGCAGCATGTGGATGCACTTACAGCTCGTCTCGTCTGATTATTATATTTGAGAACACATATTTCAAAGGGGCCGTAACACTGACGGCCCCTTTGATAATGCTATCTGTCTTCGCGGAAATATGACAATCCGAGAGATGACGGCGGCTGATTTTCTTTTTTGTTCTTGACGCTTGAAACAATCAAGATGATTATTGTTGCAATATACGGAAGCATCTGGAGAATTGGTTTTGTTTTTAGAGTGGTCTCAATAAACGGAATCAGTGTAATGTACGAACTGAAACTGAACAATACACCAAAAAGAATTGATCCTGCGATGGTTCTGAGTGGTCTCCACAGGGCAAATATAACAAGTGCAATGGAAAGCCATCCATAAGCTTCAAGGCTCTTGTAAGCTTCACCTGAAGCAGAGTAGTCAACTATGTAGTAGAGTCCGCCAAGACCTGAAATACCTGCGCCTATTGTGGTTGCTAGATATTTGTATCTGATTACGTTGATGCCTGCTGTATCTGCAGTAGAAGGGTTTTCACCGACAGCTTTGAGGTTTAGTCCGACTTTTGTCTTGTTCAGAATGAACCATGCAAGAATGATGATGGCTATTACCAAAAAGAACATGACGCCAAGTTTTTGAAGTGAGTCGGTTCTGGCTGCAAAAGGAAATCTGAAATACTTCTTCGGAATGTTAAGATACTTGGTTTGTGTTGCTTTTGCCATTAGTGTCATCATAAGACCTGTGCCAAAAGTAGTAAGTGTAAGACCTGTCACGTTCTGGTTGCATCTCAGGGTGATTGTCAGGAAACTGTAAATGAGTCCCATCAGAGCTGCAGATGCAAAAGAAGCAATTATTCCGAGCAGTACGATAAGAAAACCGGGCATTCCGGATGTTCCTATCAGGTTCAGCATCAGACATCCGCCTGCGCCGCCCATACACATGATACCGGGTATACCGAGGTTCAGGTGTCCGGATTTTTCAGTGATTATTTCACCTGTTGAACCGAACATGAATGTTGCACCGAATGCGATGGAGTCAATCAAAAAGTTTATCCATGTTGGCATAATCAATTGACCTCCTTTTTATCGGTTTCTTCGTTTGTTGTCTCAATATCCGGCATTTCGTCTTCATCTTTTGCTTCTTCAGAATTGTTTTCCTGCTGCTCGGTCACCTGAGTTGGTTCATGGGTTTCCGGTACAGCTGCAGTTTCTTTTTTGCGGAAATTGATTTTGTAGCGTATAAAGAATTCGCAACCTATGATGAAGAAGAGAATTATACCGATCAGAATATTCGGAAGTGCTCCGCGCACATCAAATACTTCTGAAATCTTGCTTCCGCCCATATCAAGGAAAACAATCAGACCGGATGTTGCTATCATTGTCAAAGGATTGAAGTTGGCAAGCCATGATACCATGATTGCTGTAAATCCCTGTCCGTTGACAGATGTGCTTGTTATGGAGTGGTCAATTCCTCCGGCAAGAAGGAATCCGGCAAATCCGCAGAGAGCACCGGAAAGAATCATTGTTCTTATTATTACTTTCTTTACATTGATTCCAATGTATCTTGCGGTGTTGTTGCTTTCGCCTACGACAGCTATCTCATAACCATGCTTCGTATAATAGAGGTATATAAACATGATTACTGTGAGAATCAGCACAGTTAATATTATCAGGAAATAATTGTGAACCGGTGTGGGAAGCCATCCTACTCTTGTTTCAAGGTTCACAATGCCAAGAGCATTACCGCTGGGCACCCAGACCAAAAGCATGTAGGCAACAAGATATGTGGCAACATAGTTCATCATCAGTGTGAACAATGTTTCGTTTGTGTTGAAGAATGCTTTGAATATTGCAGGAATTCCGGCCCATACAATACCGAAGAGAACTGCTGCGACAAACATAAGTATCAAAACTATCCAGTTAGGCATTGTCTTGCAGCTCTGGGCAACTGTAATTGCTCCGAGCATTCCCATAAGAACCTGTCCTTCAGCACCTATATTCCAGAATTTCATTCTGAAAGCGGGAGTCAGGGCCAGGGCAATGCACAAGAGAATGGCAACGTTCTTAAAGAACTTCCACGTCATTCCTTCTGAAGAGAAAGAACCGTCAATAAAGCATTTGTAGAATTCAAAGATTCTTCCCGGATTGGCATTCAGTTTTTCAATAAGGATAAGGGCTACGATACCACTGACGATAAGGGAAGCGACAATAGCTATTCCTCGTATTCCGAGTGCCTTCCAGGGAGACATATACGCTCTTCTGGTAAGATGAACTAACGGTTCGAAATTCTTTTCGTTTTTAACCTTCATTCACGTCGCCTCCTTCTTCAGTTGTTTTTTCCTGAGTATCATGATTGAGCACTTTTGTCATAAGAATGCCCACTTCCTGTTTCGTTATGCTTCTTGCATCGACGATACCGGTAACTTCGCCTGAGTTGATTACCATGATTCTGTCGCACAATCCAAGCAGAACGTCAAGATCTTCGCCTACAAATATTACAGCTGTTCCGGTTTCTTTTTGCTTATTCAGCAGGTTGTAAATAAGATAGGACGAGTTTATGTCAAGTCCTCTGACGGGATAAGCAGCCATCAGAACTTTCGGAGAGGAAGAAATCTCTCTTCCTACCAGGACTTTTTGAACATTTCCGCCTGACATCAGTCTCAATGGGGAAGATAATCCCGGAGTGACTACCTCGAGTTCATTTACTATTTCTTCAGCCAGATGTTTCGGCTTTTTTCTGTTTACAAATATAGATCCGCCTTTTCGATAACTCCTGAGCATCATATTGTCTGTAAGGTTCATGTTACCGACAAGTCCCATGCCCAGTCTGTCTTCAGGTACGAATGATAGTTTTACACCCAAATCTCGTATCTGAAGCGGAGTCTTATCTCTGAGGTTCATTATTTCATCTTCATTGAAGAGGATTTTTTCGTCATTGACCAGCTTGACAATTTCGCTGTCACGCATTCCCGTCAGAACAACTTCCGATCCATCTGCATAATGGAACTTGTGTTCTTTGGCCAATTCTTTGATTTGTTTGATGTTTTTGTGGAAGAAAGTAACCGGTCTGTTTTCTTTGGGGTTGTGGAATATAATTTCACCCTGGGTCAATGGCTGAAGTCCTGCGATTGCCTCAAGGAGCTCTCTCTGACCGGAACCTGCGATGCCGGCTACTCCGAAGATTTCTCCGCCGTTTACAGTGAAAGATATGTTTTTGAGAATGGGTAGACCATACTTGTTATTGCAGCATAGATTTTTGCATTCTATTCTCGGGCGCGGATTTACAGGATCACTTCGTTTGATGTTGAGAGTGATCTTCTTGCCGACCATCATTTCAGTCAGTTCATTTTCATTTGTTTCAGAAGTATTGACAGTACCAATGTATTCGCCTTTTCTGAGGATTGTGATTCTGTCGGATATTTCCATTACTTCATTGAGTTTGTGTGTGATAAGAATAATGGATTTTCCATCTGCTTTCATTAGACGCAGAATATCGAACAGTTTCTTTGTTTCCTGTGGTGTCAATACGGCTGTCGGTTCGTCAAGGATAAGAATGTCAGCGTTTCGGTAAAGAACTTTTATTATTTCTACTGTTTGCTTTTCTGAAATTGACATTTCATAAACTTTCTTTTTCGGATCAAGTATGAATCCGTATCTGTCTGCAATTTCAGAGACTCGTGCATTAATCTTGTTTATGTCATATTTTTCTGAGTCTTTTATTCCGAGAACAATATTCTCGGCGGCAGAGAAGAGTTCAATCAGCTTATAATGCTGGTGAATCATTCCGATCTTATTGTCAAATGCGTCTTTTGGAGAACGGATGACTTTTTCCTCACCGTTTACGAATATCTTTCCGCTGTCCGGGAAATAGATTCCGGATATCATATTCATGAGGGTTGTTTTTCCGCTTCCGTTTTCGCCGAGT
>CADAXH010000122.1 GCA_902791785.1 uncultured Ruminococcus sp.
CTTAAGCCTCTGGGTTTAACGTATACCCAGTACCTGGTAATGATGGTGATGTGGGAAAACAATGATACGACAATAAAGAATATTTGTACCAGACTTCACCTCGATTCTGGAACTCTCACACCACTGATTCACAAACTTGAAAAGCGCGGCCTGCTGGAAAAGCACAACTGCGAGCAGGATGAAAGAATAACATGCGTCAAACTGACAGAAGAAGGAATCAAACTTCAGGAAAAAGCAAAAGACATTCCTCTGAAAGTCGGATCATGCGTTCATGTATCCAAAGAAGAAGCAGAACTTCTATACACTACTCTGTACAAAATTCTCAATAATTGAAGAACAGGCACCTTTCGGGTGCCTGTAGCTCATTATGTCAAAACTCTTATGAACCACGTTGAGTAAAGATCAAATCTCAATGTGGTTTTCTTTGTTTTAGCTTTGGTTTTTTCGGTTTTAATCAACTCACAGTCGTGGTCATTGTCAAGCAGGTAATACTCGATTGTCTTGTACCCTCCTTTCATTCCTGCAAGCACGATTTCAACATCTTTTGCAGGAGCTGAGTTATCATTGTCAAAATATGTGACCATGATGCACGTTTTTTTCGCGTTTCCAGCTCCGACAGCATATGTGTGTTCATTTTCAGATTCTGTCAGTACTTGCTTTTTCAGCCCGTACATCTCGCCGTACATCTTAAACGGATAATAACCCTTAATGGGAGTAAGGAATGTCGTATCAAACATACCATTCCATGAGCATGGTCTGGCGTCATAATACATCATGTGATCAAGCTTGGATTTCTGTCCTGTTGCCATTGTTCCGGCAATGAAAGATGCACCCTTCAGACCTTTGATTGCATAGATTGATTTGATGAACTCCGGACCTGTCCATTTATTTACATAATTCCATTCATCAAGTATGAGTTCTGTCTTGCCCTGAACTCCATACTCGCACAGAAGCTGATATGCATGCTCTCCGTCATCGTAATACTGTGACGGTTCCCTGTGGTATCCGTGGAATGAGAAAAAGTCCAGCACAATGTTTTCCTTTTTCAACACATCAAAGAAATCATGGTTAATCTGATCTCTCCAGCATCCGCAATATGCAGGTCCACCAATGTGCAATGAAGGAAACCTGTTTTTAAGGTGCTTGAAAACAACCACAAAGAATTCGTTGAACTGTTCCAGTGTTCCCTGCCAGCAGGGATTTGAACCGTCTGCGTTTCTGCACTCCGGTTCATTCCAGATTTCCCAGTATTTAAGATTATATTCAAATCCTTTGTTCCATCCGTGATTGTAGTGAAGAATTATATGCTCACAGATTTCCGCCCATTTCTTAAAATCTTTCGGAGGATAGGTGCCGACTTTTTTATAGTGCTCAATCATTGCACCTAGCCTGTAGAACACTTCTGATCCTACTTCTCTTGCGGCCTGTACATATTTGTCCGTATATTCGAAATCATATGACGCTTCATCATCAACATCAGCGTCAAAGTTTCTGAATATCCTGTGTACATCAACAATAAATTCTCCGCAATACCCGTAAAAACCAGGAGCATCGTGACTTCGACAATATGGTATTTTTGCTTCAGCAAATGCTTTGAAATTGTTCATTCCATCTCTGACAAAGTCTCCTGCAGGGACATTGTTAACAGAATGCATATCTTTCATCTTGGCAATTGGCTTTGATGTGTCGACAATCAATTTTTCAATGAATCTATCCATATTTCTTATCTTCTTTGGAAAAAACCAATTATTTGTTCATGCATAATTCACAGTCACAACGTGTGTCGATTTATTGATGGTAACAATAACTTTCATATCAAGAGTACTGTAATAACAATAAAGTGCATTATTGCCTGAAGATTTTACTCCAAAGAAAGATGAATCATATACCAAGTCTCCGATTAGCCTTCCGTTCTGATCAACAAAAAGGATGTATTCACCGCTGCGAAGAGTCAGAGTGCACCTGTACGTGTTTCCGTCTTCTGTCATATTATGATTCTGCGTAGCAACCACTGATTCATTTTGTAATACTTTCGATGAGAAAGCTGTAACAAGTTTCCATGTGGCTTTTATCGGATTATCATCGTAGGATACAAGTTCGATGCTGACTTTTTGAGTTGTTTTATTGAATCTGATATTGTAATACCCACTTGTTTCCACCTTGTAAACATCACCATAATTTATTACAAGCATACGGCCGCTTTCCAAACTCGTGTATGGATATAGATTGTAACAAACGGTGAAATAATCGCTTGGCTTAAGGTGAACATTGAGCTCTTCGAATATATTTTCATCATCCGCACTCATGGCCATAGTAGGCATTTTTGTGCTTATTACAGTTGTATTCTTGACAAAAGTTGGCTCCATTAATGTATATGAATTTCCGTTCATTATGTAAATGCAATCAGTAAACGGCAAATAAATGAGTATGTAAACTCCCTTTTCTTCAAGCTTAAAATAACTTCCGGATATCTGAATGTTTTCTTTGTCATCCAGATATTTAATTAGGTGATCAGGACCTATATATTTTTTGTTTGTCTCATCATATAACCTTATCTCGCTGTCTTTGGAAAGATTTACAATTGTCATGTAGACACTCAGGTTCTTATCCTTTAAAAATGTCAAGTTTTCATCAATGTTCTCAATTGACATCTGATCCAGAAAGAAAGTTATAAGCTGATATGTTTCATCTTCCATTTCTAAAACGTCATTAAACAGTTTAGAAGATTCACTGCTGTGTCTTATTTTCAAAGTATATTTTTTCCCGTTATTCGGGCTGAAAATAGCTCTGAATATCACTTCTTTTTGAGACGGATACACACCAAACCCAAGCTTTACATCTTTTTTGACAACAATTGAATTGTTGTCGCCGCGTTCGCATGTAAAATCATTCCAGTAAAGCTCTTTTGAGATATTATCAAAACCATATGTGGTACCATTTACGTCATCTATTATACTTACTGAATCTCCTGCAAAGAAATTGTAATATCCGCAAAAATAACAGGAATCTTCTTCAATTGTGTTTTCAAGATAGGTCATGGGATAATCAATTGTTTCGTTACCTCTTGAAACCCTCAAATAAACCACTTCTTCCCTATATCCGCCAACACTTAAAACCATACCATCGGGCGTGCATGTAATCACAACTTCAGCCTCAGCTTTGTTGTGAATGTTGCAACTTGATGTTATGTTTGAATCGGTATCCGGAGTGAACTCGTATTCCATCAGATCATTGTTTTTATCGACTACGGACAGCAGTTCATTCTTGGAAAAAGATATAATGTCAGTTTTCCATTCTATCAGATTATCCTCATACTTCGTACAAACAAAATCTGCAGTATTTCTTCCGTTTACAACAAGAACCAACTCGATGGTCTTTCTTTTTATAGCTATTTCTTCCACTTCTGTTTTGTTTTCATCGAAGTACAAGCCGCACCCTTCACACTTATAGTATGCTATGTTTCCTTCAGAAAACAAGGTTGGCTGCACAGCACTGTGAAGCTCACCATATTCATGGACGTGCTCTCTGTACTCCTCGACAATTACAAACAATGAACAATGTGAAACAGAAAACTGCCAGAATTCTCCTGTCTCAGTGTAATCGATGAGCTCAACTTTTTCGTCATTGATATTGTAAAGCAAATACCCTTTTCCTTCTTCAATGGATAAAACACTCTTGGGTATTGTCACCGTCAGTTCTTTCTGTGGTTGAACAGTCTGATTATCTACCATTATGTACGCTTCGTAGAGTTGAATATCAGATTCTTTGTTATAAATTTCGTTTTCCAACAAGGCAATGGCTTTTTCTTTTGCTTCAGACTGACCTTCCATTTTGGAAAATACAAAAACGGATTTTGAATCAAAAGAATCTCCCTCAACATATGCACCTGTTGCTGATTCGATTTTTTCAATCGTTGCAATGGTAGTTTCAACATCTGTTGTTTCTTTGCCTGTTTCTTCAATATCACCATTACAAGATGACACAAAAATGACAGCAAAAATTACAATCAAAGACAATAAAAGCGTCAATATCTTTTTCATGATATCTCGGCTCTGACACCCGTGACTTCAGTCGTGGGAGGAGAGCCTTACCTCCTGTGT
>CADAXH010000123.1 GCA_902791785.1 uncultured Ruminococcus sp.
TCGGATATATAGTCGAAGGATATGTATCGAACGCTGAGACGGACAAGCTCGGCAAAACTAATTATCTCGGTAATTATGACGAGCTGCTCAATATAATTGAGAGCAAAAAGCCGGATGAAGTGATAATGGCGGCAGATGATGAAAATGCGCCTCTCGCAGCAGAAATAGTGGAAAAGTGCGACAAGACCGGAGTCAAACTGATTCTGATTCCCCAGATGTTCAATCTGTTTTCCCACAGCTCAAAAATTGATGACTGGAACGGACTTCCGCTTGTCAACGTCAGGGCAATTCCTCTGGACAATCTCGGAAACTCACTTGTAAAGAGACTTTTTGACATCATTTGTTCCGTTCTCCTGATAATATTATCTTCACCTGTTATGCTCATATGTGCAATAGGGGTGAAACTGTCATCCAAGGGCCCTGTATTCTTCAAACAGGACAGAGTAGGAAAGAACAAGAAGATATTCAGGATGATAAAGTTCCGTTCAATGGTTGTGAATGATCAGCAGGACACTGCGTGGAGCGGAAAAACCGACAACAGGAGAACAAAGTTCGGTTCATTTTTGAGAAAGACTTCACTTGATGAGCTGCCGCAGTTTTTCAATGTGCTGAAAGGCGACATGAGCCTTGTTGGTCCGAGACCCGAGATTCCTCATTTCGTTGAGCAGTTCAAGGATGAAATACCTCTTTACATGGTCAGGCACCAGATCAGACCCGGTATAACGGGCTGGGCGCAGGTGAACGGACTCAGGGGCGACACTTCAATAAAGGACAGGATCGAGCACGACATATATTATGCCGAAAACTGGAGCATTCTGTTTGATCTGAAGATTCTGTTCAAAACAGTATTCGGCGGAAAATTTATTAACAAAGAAGAATGATATGGAGAAGAGAGTACTTATAACGGCATCGACATTCGGTCACATTCTGTCGTTCCATGTTCCTTACATCATGGAATTCAAAGACAGAGGTTTTACAGTCGATGTGGCATGCGGCGGGGAAATGAAAGATATTCCTTATGCGGACAAAGTGTTTCCCGTGACATTTGAAAAGAAGATGTCTTCTCTGAGAAATTTCAATGCGGAAGCTGAACTTGAGAGGATCATCCGCAACAATTCTTATGACCTCATAATAACCCACACAACTCTGGCAGCTTTTTTTACAAGAACAGCCGTAGGCGGCATGAATCCGCGTCCGAAAGTTGTTGACGTAATGCACGGATACCTGTTTGACGACGAAACGTCCGCATTCAAAAAATCCGTATATGTGACAGCGGAAAAAACGATGGCCAAAAGAACTGACCTTCTTCTGACCATGAACAGCTGGGACTACAATTTTGCACTGAAAAACAATCTTGGGAACAAAATTGGTCTCATCGACGGAATGGGTGTGGACATAGACAGAATAGACGGCACAACCGATTCTAAGAGAAATGAAATAAGGGAAGAACTGAATATACCGGAGTCCGCTTTTGTGTTTGTCTATGCAGCTGAATTTTCAGAAAGAAAGAGTCAGTCTACACTGATCAGGGCGATGCAGTACACAGACAAAAACATTTATCTTGTACTGGCAGGCAGAGGTGACAAACTGTTTGAATGCAAAGCCCTTGCAGACAAATACGATTTGAGGAGCAGAATCAAGTTCCCCGGGTTTGTCGAGGATATGTATAGCCTCTACAGATCATGTGACGCTTCTGTCTCGTCAAGCAGAAGCGAAGGGCTTCCTTTCAATGTTCTTGAATCAATGAGATTTTCTCTTCCGATGATTGTAAGCAGCGTTAAGGGAAACACGGACCTGATAGAAGACGGAGTCAACGGAATGGTCTGCAAATACGGGGACTCGAGAGAATTTGCAGACAGGATGAATGAAATATATTCAAACGCCACACTCAGAAATTCACTTGCTGAAAAAGCATTCAGAGATGTAGAAAAATATGACATAAAGACAGTGCTTCCAAATGTAATGGAACAATATCTTTCGGTTTTATAGGAGAGAGACAATGTTAGGACTCAAACAAATACGTAAAGCCAGAAAATTCAATCAGCAGAAAGTTGCGATGGATCTGAACATATCCAGGGCGTCTCTTTGTCACTATGAAAGAGGCGTAAGAGAACCGTCGCTTGAGATTCTTGTAAGAATGAGTGAATATTTCGGCGTTTCAATATATTACCTTATAACCGGAAGAGAGAGGGTACCGGGTGAAAACAAAGATTTCACACTTCCTCAGTCAAACAGAAAATAGGGCAAAAACAATTGCAGGATGATTCAGCATCCTGCAATTGTTTGTCTAAGTCTGTTTGTCTTATTTTACTTCGTATGCAATATCGTAAAGTTTCTTCATGTCGTTCAGGACTTTTTCACATCTGGCATCCATCCACTTCTTTTCTTCCGGATCGAAAGCGGCAATTTCTTCAGGTGTGCATTTGCCCTTGAACAGTCTGTCAACTCTCAGTGCCTTGCCTATATCGCAAGTTGTTATTTTGCCGTCAACTTCGCAGATTACGATGTTGGATTTTCCGTCGAGAAGCTGATCAACAGCCTCGACGCCCATCTTTGTAGCCACGAGTCTGTCTTTGAGGGTAGGAGTGCCGCCGCGCTGAACATGAGCGAGTCTTGCAAATTTTGTTTCAACACCGGTCTGTTCCTGGATTCTCTTGGCGAATGGTTCTGCGTAGCCCTTGAGACCTTCAGATATTATGACAATGAATGATCTCTTGCCGGCAGCTCTTGCTTTTTTGATGTCTTCAATAGCCTTTTCTTCGTCAAAAGGAAGTTCCTTGATTGCGATGGCAATGGCGCCTACAGCGATTCCTGAATAGAGTGCAATGTTTCCTGACCAGTTTCCCATTACTTCAACAACGTCGCATCTTGCGTGAGACTCGCAAGTGTCTCTGAGTCTGTCGACCATTGAGAGAACGGTATTGAGGGCTGTGTCAAAACCAATTGTATAGTCTGTGGCGGTAATGTCGCAGTCTATTGTTCCGGGGATTCCGATTGTTGGGATGCCTCTGACAGAGAGGTCAGTTGCACCTCTGAATGTTCCGTCGCCTCCGATGGCAATTATTCCGTCGATGTTGTTCTTCTTACATACAGCAATTGCTTTCTGCATGCCTTCTTCAGTCTTGAATTCCACGCATCTGTCAGTGTAGAGAACTGTTCCGCTCTTGCTTATGAGGTTGTTGACATCCATGGGTGATGTCACGAGCTTCATGTTGTCATAAATGAGCCCCTTGTATCCTTCATATATTCCGTATACTTCGATTCCTCTAGCAAGGCAGCATCTTGCAGCTGCTCTGTAGCATGCGTTCATGCCCGGTGCGTCTCCGCCCGAAGTGAGGATTCCGATTCTTCTGAATTTCTGCATTTATGTTATCTCCTATATCTTAAAATCTTTGCTTTTGTCGTTAATTCCGCCTGAAAGGAAAGTGACAGATCTGCTCACGCTGTCCTTTGAATTGTACCACGGTTCCGAATCGTATCTGTAATCGAATTTCTTGCAGAACCAGCTGACGTCGTTTCCGAGTTCTTCTATGTATTTTTTCTCGATTTCTTCAGCCTGTTTGTAGAATTCCGGGAATTTTTTCTTGTTTAGCTGATCCCTGCTCGCTCTGATCATCATCTCGTAGTGAGGAAGACAGAAATATTTCTGGTTTCTGAATTTGACCTTGAAGTCGTCGTCTGTATCCCAGAGCCAGATCATGTTGGATACCATCTTGGAAAAACTGTCTTCGATTCTGCTGCAGACGTAGCAGGATTCTCTCAGGGCAGAGAGTTTTTTCTCCTGTTTTGTTCCCTGTGAATCAAACAGCTTTGAACCTTCAAATATCTCTTTTTTCTTTTCTGCAATGTGGCTTTCAAGAATAAGTGCAAAAGGGAGTTTTTTGTCTTTTGAAGCCATCTCGTTAAGATGGGTCTGACAGAATCCCAGTTTGTTTGTCTCGATTCTTACATCGGGTTCCATCATTGCTGCGCCTAGAATTCTCTCAACTTCGTTGTTGTTCAGTCCTTTTCTCATCAGACAGAAAGGACATTCGGCGGGATTGT
>CADAXH010000124.1 GCA_902791785.1 uncultured Ruminococcus sp.
CCCGATCAGGCAATCCAGCAGATCCCGATCCGCCAGAACATCCTCAATCAGCGGCGAGGAATCTTCCAGGACATCCATCAGAGTCCCCTCCCCGTCTCCCGTCGGCGCGTCCAACGAAATCATGTTTTCCGTCCGATATTCGCAGTCCATGCACGTCATGTCGCAGCGCCACCACTTACCCCTGGGACAGCGGCAGCGCCCGTAATACTGCATCTTCCCCCGATGCCGTCCGCATTCCCGGCTATATTCCTGAAACACTTCCTCCGAAACCTCAAACCATTGATCCGTCGCCTTGTCATAAAGCCTGTTTTCACGGTATATCAGCACAGATACATATATTCCGTCGGAGAAGAATCGCTGTTTATCGATCACTCAAAAAACAACAGGAGCGGTCACCTCGGACACGGATTGGTTGAGTATGCTCCGGGCAAAATAATAGCGTTTTTCCCGGATAATGTCGGAGACAGGTGGAGCGGTCATTCAGCAAAAGGGTACGCAAAATACAGAATCAGCGAAGATGGCGGAAAAAACTGGGGAGAAGAAAAAGATTTTCCTTTTTCAAAACAGTTGTTTGACCTTAACATCGATGTGTACTCGTCGTGTGAAAAAGTCGTCAGAGCAGATAACGGAGACATAATAGCATTCAATTTCATCTGCGACCTGCTTGACAGCGACGGCTGCGGTTATGAGCCCTTCAGAATTCCTAGTTATGTTATAAGTCACGACTGCGGACGGAGCTGGAGCGAACCCAAACCTCTCGGAAATCACAGGGGAAGAATATATGATGCACATGTGTTTGACGGCTCCATTTACGTGCTGATCAACTACAGCGAGAATTCAACAGACAAGACAAAACTGACCGTCTATCACATGTTCAGAAGTTCAGACAACGGAGAAACATTTGAAGATTTATCAGCCCTTCCGTTTGGACTGGATTTCACATTTACAAGATATTACGGAACAATGGAAAAACTGGACGACGGCAGCATAATCGTTTATTCGTATAGGGATTCAAGAGATGAAAAGTTCATTGACTACACCATCAGTTCTGACAACGGACTCACATGGTCGTCTCCTGTGGATACATATTTTGCAAAGCGAATCAGAAATCCTCAGCTCATAAAGTTCAAAACTGGGTACTTTATGTTCGGAAGAAGCGGTTCGGGCGGTCCCAGAGAGGAAAGAGGACACAACATAATGTATTTTTCACATGACGGAATAAACTGGGACGAAGGACACTACCTGAAAATGCGCGAACATGGAGCAGGCGCATATTCAAACGCCATTATAGTCCACGACAATGACAGGGAAAGAATCCTGCTTCAGATGTCGTATGCATATGACGAGAACAGAACAAATATTTACCATTGGTTCATAGATGCCTGCGAAAAATAGGATGGAGAAACACAAATGCAGTACATAAGCAAGAAAGAATATGAGGAATATGTAGCTTCAACTCATGAAAAAAGAATGAAGTGGTTCAAAGAGGCCAGACTCGGAATGTTTATTCATTATGGCTTGTATTCAATTCTTGGAACCGGAGAATGGTCCCAGGCAAATGAAAACTATACCGTGAAAGAATATGAAAAACTGGCCAGGTCTTTTTGTCCTGAAGAGAATGCATGTGAAGAATGGTGTCAGACGGCAAAAGCGATGGGGGCAAAATATGTTGTTCTAACAACTCGCCATCATGAAGGCTTTTCGCTCTGGGACTCTAAAGTAAATCCGTACAATTCAATGAATTATTGCGGAAGAGACATAGTCAGAGAATTTGTTGATGCATGCAGAAAATATGACTTGAGAATCGGATTGTATTCTTCGCTTATGGACTGGCATCATCCTGATTCATGGAGATGTGCAAATGATCCCGAAGCCAGGACAAGATTCTGCAAGTATATTGAGGATCTCAATGTTGAACTTCTTTCAAATTACGGAAAAATAGATATCCTGTGGTACGATGTCTCATGTCCGATTACAAGTGCCGAGGGATGGGATTCAATAAACAGAAATTACAGGCTGCGACAGCTGCAGCCCGACATAATCATAAACAACAGAAGCATGCTTAGTGAAGATTTCGGTACTCCCGAGGGTTATATAAGCAGGGAGGGAAACAGGCACTTTGAATCATGTCTCACATTGACAAATCTTGCATGGGGATATGTTGATTATGAACAGGCAAAAGAATTTATGGTGACACCAAAACAGATATTGAGAAATCTGCACATGTGTACCTGCAAAGGCGGGAACATGCTTCTGAATGTTTCTCCTTGTCCTGACGGAAGCATTGATCCTTACACAAAAAAGACAATGGAAAAGGTTGGAGAGTGGCTTAAGGTATATGGACAGGCAACATATGGAGACAAGTACCCAACAGCGAGTGTATACAGTGCTACGTCACTGACAGCAGTTTCAGCAGACAGTGATTTGAAGACATTCTATATGTGGAACTGGGTCTGGCCGAAGAACGGAACGATGCGTTTCGGAGGATTTATTGATGCTCCCAAAAAGATATCTTATCTTGCAACAGGTGAGCCTGTGGATTTCAAAGTCGACGGACACCGGATTATATTATATAATCTTCCGGAAAACCCTCCGGACAAAATATGCGGAGTCACTGTGCTGAAAATGGAATTTGATGCTCCTCCAAAGCACATTTACAGAAGCTATTATCCTCAGCTTCATAATGGCCATGACTTTTCAGAAGGAAAAAACATCTGGTAAAGACAAAACTGCAGCAGAATCATTTACATCTGCTGCAGCTATTATTTATTAAAGAAGTTTCACTCCGCCATCGAGTTCTGCTACTGTCTGATACCTGTTTGACAGTATGCAGTCGGCTCCCCAGCTGATCAGTTTCTTTGCTTCTTCCAGGTCATCTGACCAGAACACGTTGACTATTATTCCATGGTCATGTGCATATCTGAATGCATTTTCATCATAATACGGCTTGAAGAACTGAACTCTTTTGCATCCGTATTTGACGGCTCTGTCTACCATGTGGTATGCATCGAAATCTTTGGACTGGGCCCCTGCACAAACGACTATTTCCGGGTAATTCTTCTGCATGTATTCGTGCATGGAATTGTTTGTTATCATGAGGTAGCAGTATCTTTCACACTCGTATTTCTTTATGAGCGCCACGATGTCATCCATGAACCATTCAGGCATTGGAGCATAGTCGTCAAAACATTTAAGATGAATATTCATTATTGTCTTGCCGGTGAACTTTTTCAGAATCTCTTCAAATGTGACTATTCTAAGACCTTTGAATTCGGGATTGAATTTTGATCCGAAATCAAGTTTTAGCAGTTCGTCCAGGGTCTTTTCATAAATTCTGCCTTCACCGTCCGATGTTCTGGATAATGTCATGTCATGGCTGGATACTATCTTGTTGTCTTTAGTGGGCCAGAGATCAAATTCTATTTCCGATGCTCCGAGAGCAACAGCTGCCCCAAGTGCGGGAAGAGAGTTTTCCGGTGCAACTGCGCTGAATCCTCTGTGGGCGCAGACTCTCGGAAAAGGAATCATACTGTCATAAGGAAGCAGAGAGGGACCTGCGTTTCTGTATAGCCAAGGTCTTCTTCCGACTTCAGTGTATTCCGGATGTGTTGCAGGTGCACCGCCGAATCCGGCAGCCTTCAGGTACTTTTTCTTTGGATCGATTTCCACACATTCCATGCCTATCTTTGAACGCATGTTTGTGACTACTGTGCTGTCCGGGTTAACCACACAGCTTGTTCCGCAAATCCCTGAATTTTCTCCAAGAGAGACTGATGAGCGGACAAGATATGCAGCTGTATTGTATGCAACGAATCTGCACATGGTTTCAAGTGCATCATGAGTATCTGTTCTCTGAAGGGAGTTGCCGATTACAATATCAGGTTTTATTCTTGCAATCTGAGAGTAATTCTCATAGAAATAGAAATCGTAGCAGGTCAGGAAAGCAAACTTGATTCCGTCGATTGTCACAGAATAAGGCTCGGTCGGAATTCTTGAATAAGTGTCATCCAGATGCAG
>CADAXH010000125.1 GCA_902791785.1 uncultured Ruminococcus sp.
TTCATTCTGGACTTCGACTTTTTCTTTTGCTTCAATTGCCTGGTGAAGGCCGTTGGAGAATCTTCTTCCGGGCATTATACGTCCGGTGAATGAGTCAACTATGAGAACCTTGTTTGCTGCCACAACGTAGTCGACGTCTCTCTTCATTATTCCGTGTGCCTGGAGCGCTTCGTTTACGTAGTGAGCAAGCTGGTTGTTTTCAGGATCGGAATAGTTTTCAACGTTGAAGAATCTCTCCGCCTTTGCAATTCCGCGCTGGGTGAGAGTTGCATTTCTTCCCTTTTCGTCGACAATGTAGTCTTCGGTTACATCTTCGTTTGTGGATTTGGTGTCCATCTCCTTGACAACTTTTGCTCTGAGGCTTCTGACAAATGCGTCTGCTCTTGAGTACATATTGTCGGATTTTGCACCCGGACCTGAGATAATGAGAGGTGTTCTCGCCTCATCTATGAGGATTGAGTCCACTTCGTCCACAATTGCAAAATTCTGTTCTCTCTGGCAGATGCCTTCTTTGAAAACCGCCATGTTGTCCCTGAGGTAGTCAAATCCTATCTCGTTGTTTGTTCCGTATGTTATGTCGCAAGCATATGCTTTTTTCTTCTCCTCAAAACTCTGGCCGACAAGAATGAGTCCGGTCGTAAGACCGAGGAACGAATATACCCTGCCCATCTCCTCGCTGTCGCGCTTTGCAAGGTAATCGTTAACTGTTACGATGTGTACGCCTTTTCCCGTCAGAGCATTAAGATACGCAGGCATTGTGGCGACAAGTGTCTTTCCTTCACCTGTCTTCATCTCCGCAATTCTGCCCTGATGAAGAATCACTCCGCCTATGAGCTGTACGTGGAAAGGTCTTTTTCCAAGTACTCTGGTAGCTGCCTCCCTGACTGCCGCAAATGCATCGGGAAGAATGTCTTCAAGAGTCTTTCCCGAAGACAGCATATCCTTGAACTTTGGCGTGACGGCTCTGAGATCGTCGTCGCTCATTGCAGCATACTTGTCAGCCAATGCCTCTATTTTGTTGACGGTCGGCATTATTTTCTTAATCTGATTTTCACTGTAGGTTCCGAAAATTTTCTCAATTAAACTCATTTATATTCACGTGCCCCTGGGCACATCTCCTTTCAAACCCCGGTTTTTTCAAACATATATTAACATTATACAAAAATTTAATTGATATAACAACAAAAAAAGCAAGAAAAAAGGAAAACGTTTGTTGCGTTTTCCCGAATTCTGTTATCTTGTTTGTTTGTCCTTTATCAGAATGACAAGTCTGTTGAGAGCAGGTGCGAAAATGACATTTACCGCAAACTCTGCAATGAAGTTCAGTCCTGCGCATCCAATCACGAGGAAATACAGCAGTGTCGAACCTTCTGCAACGAAGTTTTTCTCAAGTGTGGGACCGACGAGTGTGAGTCCTCCGAGAATGAACAGAACCGTGTTGATAATCGGAACGAGCGCAGCTGAAACAATCGACGCCACAAGATGATTTGCCTTGGCCAGAGCCTTGTAGACAAGTCCCGCCACAACGCCGGCAGCTGTAGATTTGACAATACAGATTGCTATTGTTCCGACAGGGTTTTCATTCAGAAGAATGTTTGTGAATGCATCGGTTCCTGTTATACCTCCGATTAATACTATGACTCCGAAAACAAGCCCCAGAAATCCTCCGTATACAGGGCCGTAAAGCATTGCACCCAATGCAATCGGAATCAGTACCAGACTGATATTGGTCGGACCGATGTGGATGAAGTTCCCTATCAGCTGAAGCACGATAAGTATCGCAAGCAGCACCGCCATTCCGACCAGTTTTCCAATTTTTTCTCTGTTAGTTTTTTCCATTTTTCTATTTCTCCTTAAGGCAGAACACGCTCTGTCTTACACTTTTTCTATGTCGATCATCTTAGCCTCTATGTCGTGTGCCAGGAATATGTTGGCCACATTTTCAAACCTGATCGGCTGATCCGATACATAATAATCTACTTTGCCGTCATTTTCAAGAGACAATAAATCACTGTTGTCTAATGTTTCTTTCAGTTTGACCGCGGCTTCATACCCCGGATTGATGAGTTTTACACCGGGCAGGACCTTCGAGATGACCGGTGCGAGTATCGGAAAATGCGTACATCCGAGTATGAGTGTATCCGCACCTGTTCCCCTCAGAAATCCAAGATATCTTTCGCACACCTGATATGCCACTTCATCGTCCTCTTTGTAAAAGCCGCACTCAACGAGTGCCACAAACAATGGGCATGCCGCTCCTATATATCTGCTGAGGCCGTAGTTGCTCAGCTTTCTCTCAAAAATCCCCGATCCGATTGTCGCTTCCGTTCCGGCAACCGCAATGACTCCGGTCTTTGTCTCCCTGAGTGCTTTTTTCGCAGCGTCATCCACAACTCCGTACAGAGGAATTGAAAATTTCTGCTTCAGGTCGTCAAGAGCAACTGCACTGACCGTTCCGCATGCGGCAAGAACTGCTTTTACACCGAAAGATTCCAGAAATCTTACATCTTGTTCAGCATATCTTTTGATCGTCTCGTAAGACTTTGTGCCGTAAGGAACTCTTCCCGTGTCACCGAAATAAACAATGTGTTCGTTCGGCAGCAGTTTCTGCAGTTCTTTTACAGCGCTCAGGCCACCGAGGCCGCTGTCAAATACTCCTATTGGTCTGTTATCCAAAACTGACTCCTCAAAAATCGACCACACAAACGCGGTCATTGTTTCCGTAATCTTTATATACTCTGCAGAGGTATCCTCTGCTCTGACACAAATCCTCTATTGCGTCTTTCTGATCGTATCCTATTTCCAGGACCAGATGCCCTCCTGCGTTTATCATGGGAGGACATACTTTCAGCAGTCTTCTGTAGAAAAGCATTCCGTCGCTTCCTCCGTCAAGAGCCCATTTAGGCTCGTTTTTGACCTCGGGGGACAGTTTGTCTATCACTTCAGTTCTGATGTAAGGCGGATTCGAAACGATTACGTCATATTTTCCGCAGCCTTCGAAAAAAACGCCGTCAAACAGATTTCTCTGAAATATTCTGACCTGCTTTTCAACACCGAGTTCTTTGGCATTCATTCTGCTCAGTTCAACCGCTTCTTTGGAAATGTCGAATAAATCCACCCTTGCATTTCGTATTCTTGCAATGGACAGTCCTATGCATCCGCTTCCGCTGCACACATCTGCCACAAGCGAATCTTTTCCGACAAACTCAAGCGCCTTTTCGCAGACGGTCTCTGTATCCGGTCTCGGAATCAGAACACCGGGTCTGCACTGGAAAAGACAGCCCATGAATCCCGTTTTGCCAAGGACATATGCGAGAGGAATTCTCTTCAGTCTCATTCCGAGCAGCTGTTTTGTTCTCGCCTCAACCGCTTCGCCGGCAGGTTCTTTGTATTTTGCGACAATTTCTGATCTTGTCAGTCCGCCGGACTGCTCAAGAATCAGAGTGGCTTCTCTTTCAGCCTCATTGGGGCAGATGGAAAAAAGCTTGTCAACAAGAAACTTTTTCAGTTCAAAATATGTCATACCTGTTCCGGTTTTTCTTCTGTGGGTTCTGTCCGGGTTTCTTCGGAAGATTCTGTCTGAACTTCTTCAGAAGGTTTGTCTGCATATTCCGGGAACTCGTCGGGCATTGCGCCTTTGAGTGACTCTATTGCAACTTCTATCATGGAATCGTCAGGTTCTTTTGTCGTTATTCTCTGCAGCCAGAGTCCCGGTGCACTGATAGCCCTTATAAGGAAATTGTCATGCTTTCCGGCATACATCAAAAATTCGTATCCGACTCCGCAGATGATCGGGAGTACAAGCAGTTTGCAGAGCACTCTTATCATAATGTTGAGCGCAGGCACTGTAACATTTGCCCACTCCCACGGAATGACCATTCCGGCTATAATACCGAGTCCGAGCATGAAGAATGTGAAGCTTGTTCCGCATCTCGGGTGGAATCTCTTCTGTTTTCTGACATT
>CADAXH010000126.1 GCA_902791785.1 uncultured Ruminococcus sp.
GAAGCAATCAGTTTCAGCTGATCCTTGGGTGTTGCGGCAGCTCCGTCGGCAAATGCTTCTGCACCGGCACAGAGTGTCAGTGAGAGCAGCAGCGTCAGGGCAAGCAGAATGGTCAGATAGTTTTTTCTTTTCATTTCTTTCTCCTTTTTTTACTTATTTTATAAGGTCATTGACCTCTCTATTTAGCGGATGCAGTGTAGCACACCAACTGTCACAGAACTGTCACAAAACTGTCACAAAAAAAGAAAAAGCCGCCTGAGCATTGGCGGCTTCTTCCTTATGGAGATACACGAGAGGAGATGGAGAAGGAGATATCAGTAAAGCAATCTACCTGTCATCAACGGTTTTGCATTGCTTACTATGGTTAGTATACTTTAATTTTCTCCATCTGTCAACCATTTTTTTATTTTTAATTGGTTAATCGCAGCACAGAAATAAGAGTGCTCGAGCTTCTTTGATACTCTGCCTCAGAAATAGCATGGTGCTCATACATTGTTTTCAGCATATCCAGCTGCCCGGATGTGAACTGGTAATACGAGTTGTCCATCGTAATCAGGTTTATTCCGTTTATGACTCTTGAATCAAACAACAGGTTGCTCTTAACATGCGGAGCTACGATTCTTATTTGTTTAATCTTGAAATCGTAATCTTCTTTGTCAGCTCCCGGAGCAGTGCAGAAATCGTGATTGCCGGCTGCATAAACATAATCCATCTGAGACAATGCCTTGTCCATATAATCAAAGTTTGACTGCGACAGGAAATCATATATGTCGCCTGTATAAACAATCAGATCGTCGTTTTTCTTTGCATATTCCAGAGCTTCTTCGAAGTACTTCTCTATTATTTCTTCTTCACCGAATGCTCTTTCGTTTCTTCTCTTCCCTAAATTGACAAGTTTTTCTCCTTCACTCTCATACACTCTGCATAAGTGTGTATCAGTAATGTGGAGAAGCTTTGTTGTTTTGTTTGCTCCAATATGAAGCGTAGTTTTTGCGATACGGATATCCACGATTCCTCCTGTAACTGTGAAAAGATATTTTTACTTGTATTGCTTTCCGCTCTTTATTATGTTCTCAATCTCAAGCTTTTCATTTATTACCAACATGTGGGCAATTAAACCATTTTCAATTCTCCCGCGGTCTTTTAGTCCCAGCATTTCACATGGAATTGTGCTTGCGCTGGCAATTGCATCTTCAAGAGGAACATCACAATACTTCACGACATTTCTGACCGCCTGAATGAGAGACAAGGTGCTTCCCACAAGGGTTCCGTTGTCTTCTTTGGCGCCTGTTTCGTCTAGTCTGAATGGTATTCCGTTCATGGAATACCTTCCATTCGGCAATCCTGCCTGCGGAATGGAATCCGTAATAAGGACAAATCTGTTTTTATTTTTCGTCTTGGCCTTGAATGCCAGTCTGATCACTTCATAATCCACATGAATTCCGTCGCATATGAACTCAGCATATGCTTCACTTGAAAGTGCAGCTGCTGCCACCCCGGGATTTCTGTGAGTCAGAGGTGACATTGCATTAAATGTATGGGTAAACGAATCCGCACCTTCTTCCAGAGCTTTGACAGCCTGCTCTGCGCTTGCATTTGAATGTCCTATTGAGACATGGGCAAATGCTGACAGCTTTGCAATTGCACCTTCATCCGCTTCTTCAGGAGCCACAGTAAACTTTGCCTTTAACGGAGATATTCTCCTGGCCACATCAATCATTTCGTCAGCCAGCGGCTTCCTGATAAGACTCACGTCGTGGCATCCGGGCTTTTTCGGACTTATATAAGGACCTTCAACATGTATTCCAGCAAAATCCGCGCCTTTAATCTCTGCGTTCTTGATGTTGTCTATGGATTCCAGTATATCTTCCATCGGAGCAGTCATTACTGTCGGGAAAACCGTCGTAACACCTGATTCAAGATATCTCAAAGACAATTCTTCGAGCTGTTTTTTGTCAGCTTTCAGAATATCTATTCCCATTCTTCCGTGGGTGTGTCCGTCAACAAGCCCCGGAATGAGATACCTCCCGTCAGCATCTATCAGTAGTGAGTCATCCGAACTTGAAGATATTAATCCATTTGATGTATATACATCCCTTTTTACAAAACCGTGTGTTGAAGAATCAAACACTTTTGCATTTTTTATTACCATAGTTTATGCCTCTATATTTGCCAATTCCTCGTTTACCCTGTTCCTGAGGTTGAGATAGTAATCATCATCCATTGGAAATTCATTGAATGTGATTTTATATGACAATCCCTGTTCAACAAGTTCCATAACATGCTCATAAGATGTCTTTTCAGCGAGTGCCTGAAGTGCCCTCAGATCTGTCTGGGCCTCGTAGACGGCCATGAGTCTTATGCTCTCTTCCGGCTCAAAATCTTTTCCGGGATATACAACAAACGGATCTCCTGCAGGATAACAGGGTGCATTTTCACCACCGTCGCCTCCGTCTGTGTGCTTATACGGATCTATGTGGGTGTGAGATCTGAGAGAATTGTAGTAGTTATATCCCCAGTGCAAAAAACCTTTAATGTTGTATTTGAACCACTGAACCCCGATTGCCCTTGTTCTGGCGAGGGACATTCCGATAAACAGATTAGACTGATGAACCTGTCCGCAGCAGTAATATGTCCAGAGATCCGGGACATTGTGGTCTATGAAAATCTGAATCTTGTCTGTTCCGGGTATAGGCATTTTCGCGACTTTCTTCTTGTAGAATTCATAATCCGAAAGTGCATCCATCACCTTGAGTTTGCCAAGATACTTCCAAACGGACTTCTTCGCTCTTTTGTAGTTTTTGATATTCTTTGTATTCGGTTCGTCCGAAATGTGGAAATAGCATTTATCCAGTATTCCCAGTTTTTTCAGTTCTTTGATAAAGTCAGGCAGGAACTTGCGCAGAAACTTCGGGTATTTTCCCTCTTTAACCGGTGTATCCCATCCAAACACCCTCTTGTACTCACCGTCAACTGTTGCCATAACCTTTGGAGCAGCTACTGAACCCCATTGTGTAAAAAGATGGGATATCTCATAATACTCAAATCCGCATTTGTCAGCCAGACTGATCCATCTCTCGAATCTGTCATATCCGAATGACCATTTCTTGTTGCTGAACCTGACGTCAACAAGCTGAACAGTTGTTCTCTCTCCACCCACTTCGGTGTCGAGCGGAGGCGTGAAAATGGGCGTCAGGATCATATTCTGACCCCTCTTGACGGCAGTGAGCATGAATTTCTCAACAGCAGTCCAGTAATCTTCGGAAAACACTTCCAGTCCGTAATAGTCCGCAATGCAGTCGGAATGGAACCATCTTGTGTGGATGAGTTTTCCTTTCGGAAGATTTACGTCAAAAACAGTAATTGTCTGCTCTGATTCACTTAATACATCTCCATTTTCATCTGAAAGGCATATTCTTATTGTTGTTTTCCCGGGCCTGACTTCTTCACGCGTCTCAAAATCTACCCAAATTGTTCTGTACTCACCTGACTTGAGTTGCATTTTCCCATCCTGAATATCTCTCAATATATCCGGATAGAGTCCGGGAGTTGTCTTCAGATATTTTCCGTCGCTTTCATAGTCCTGCTGCCTTGCAACATAATCAACCGGGACCATCTCGATAGTTCTTGTTCTCACACAATCGGGATATTCTGTTTCAACTGACAAGCTGCATGTTGCATCTTTATCTGAAAAATATGCAACCTGGAATGATACTGTTTCATTCTTTAATGCAGTCATCTCATTGGTTTTCGGGATTATTCCCGTGATTTCATTAGTAAAAACTTTCGAAAGCGAAGACAACAAATATGTTTTGACAGCCATGACAACCTCCTGTTTTTTTCTTGGTTTTCCATAGAAATTTTAACACATATTCATGCAAAATGGAAACAAAAAATGCCCGAAAAATGAAATCTCATTTTCGAGCACTTTTTTAAATCCAATCATTC
>CADAXH010000127.1 GCA_902791785.1 uncultured Ruminococcus sp.
TCATATCCGAGTTCTTTTGCACAGTTCAGAGCACATACGCACAGTCCCTGGGAATATGCGTCGGCGTCGTCCTTTTCATAGCAGCAGATATCAAACCAGTTTCTGTATGAACCGTCTTCAAGACCGGGAGGACAATACCTTCCGTCTCCGAAAAGATTCAGTGTATCTATTATTTTCTTATATGCTGCGTCGCACACGTCTTTTTTAATGGTTCCGCCCTTTTTCCACACTTCATAGGACCAGATCACGAAAAACAGTGCATTTTCAGCTTTCTGAACACTCTCGACAGAGTTTGCATGGTAGCACTGCTGAGATATTTCTTCAGGCATGATCCAGCACTGCCAGAATGAGTCTCTGTTGTACTGGGTGTTGGCATACTGAATTCCGGCCACTATCCAGTAGTCGCTTGTTTTTGTCTCATTCCTTCTGTAGTGCATGTAGTTGGAACTGAATGAAACTGCGTGGTAAGCGGATTCTCCGCCTCTGCCCCAGACTTCATTCACCGCTTTGAACATGTCTCTTCTGATCGACTTGAGCGTAACCGAATCCGTTCTGAAATAAATGAATCTGTACACATGTTCCTTTTCCGACAGGTCGTGGAAATACTCTTTCATTTCGTCTCCGGAATAATTCGGAGTGCCGCCCGGGTCTCCCGATGACAGGAGGAACTCGTTCTGTTCCGGCATAAAATGCTGGGTTGTATAGTTGTCGCAAAATGCGGGGGCGTCGGACACAAACACGTCTGTTTTCTTTCCGTCACACAGAGCGACCATAGGAACAGCCGTTGCGTCGATTTTATACCTGTAGTTATCCGGATCATGAGGACTCTGCCTCAGTATCCTCTCATTGGTTACGATTCCGTCAAAAGAAAACTGAGTGCCCTCTCCTTTTCCGCAGAGCGAAATATAGCATCTGCCGTTCCCGCCAATTTTGAATTCATACAGTCTTATATTCTTTATGTCTTTTGTTTTGTAGTCTATCCTGATGCCGTCATAACTGAGCGTTCCACTTTCTTTCAGTTCAGACAGCTCCGACAGAAAAACATTTTTGCCCGGAACAGACAGAACAATGCTGTAAACCATATTTTTAATACTCTTTCTTTCTTATGACTAAAAATCCTACTGTCAGGAATATTGCGATATAAAAGACACATACAATATTCATGTGAAGAATGAATGTGCTGTTGACTTCAAACGGCTTCATAAGCTGGTCAGAAATCTGGGCTAGCACCTGGGTCAGAGAACCGCCCTGGGATGAAGTCTGTTCGGACAGTACCTTGACCGGAAGTCTCTGAATAATTGTCTCGAGAGCCAGTGTGTTGAGGTTTATCTTCTCGTTCTTTATGAAGACTTCCTGAATGATTGAAATAATGATTCCAAGCACTCCGCCCGAGACCAGATTGATTATGATGGCTGGAGCCAGTTTCTGGAACATCATTATGACTGAGAAGTACGTTGTGGCAATTGCGATGACCATAAAGATGTCAAGCAGATAGAGTCCCAGAATTTCTACCGTCAATGTTCCGATGACTTTACTGAAAATAAAGCTGAAAAGTACGCTGAATAAGGTATTGACTACCGTATACATTACGACCATTACCATCGAAACAAGGTATTTTGCAAAATATATGTTGGTTCTGGTACATCCTCTTGCAAGCATGTTCCTGATTGAACCGGTGGAATAATCCTTCACATTCCAGATTGCCAGGAACACTGACATAACTATGAAGAATGCATCCTGAGCCACTGAAGACAGCAGCACGTACCCGAGATCCGTTGTATAAACAACTTTTTCTCCTTCTGAAATAGAATTTACCACTTCAAACAGTATTCTTTCAGATGCCATGGAGAGCAGTGAAAGACCAACCGGGATAGCAAGAAAAACAATCAGGCTCTTGCTTGTGAATATTTTTCTGAATTCGCCTCTGATCAAGTTCAGCATACACTCACATCCTCTCTATAAAGTAGTCTTCCTGAGTTGTTCCGGTAAGGCGTATTTCAACAACATACGCGCCGTTCTCACTCATGGTCTTTGACAAATCCGCAACTTCATAATCCGAAGACATGAATACGATGTGGTCGTCATTGAGCTTTATTTCCACATCGGGATAGGCATTTCTGAGTGCCTCAAGCGCCTTTTCGTTTTCGGTCGTCTTGATTGTAACTGACTTGACGCATTTTTCTTCAAGTTCATGCAGAGTGAGTTCTTCAACAAGAACTCCTTTGGAAATGATACCGTATCTTGTGGCAATCTTTCCGAGTTCGTCAAGAAGATGGCTTGAGATGAGGAATGTGACTCCCTTCTCCTGGTTCAGTCTGATTACAAGTTCCCTTATTTCCTTGATTCCTTTTGGATCGAGACCGTTTACGGGCTCGTCAAGAACGAGGAATTCCGGGTCATTCAGCAAAGCTACTGCAATTCCGAGTCTCTGCTTCATTCCGAGAGAGAACTTTTTGACGATCATCTTTCCGGTGTCGCCCAGACCTACAAGCTGAAGAATCCCATCTATCTGGTTTGTGTCGAAACCGAATTCTACGCAGTAGTTCTTCAGGTTTTCTTTTGCGCTGAGATTGAGATACAGCGAAGGCGTCTCGACAAGCGAGCCTATCTTTCTTCTCGCTTCCAGGATGTTTTCGCCTTCAAACAGCTCTATGCTTCCGCTTGTGGGGAAAGTGATGCCGAGTATCATCTTCATGAAAGACGTCTTGCCTGCTCCGTTTACCCCTATAAAGCCGTAGATGTCACCTTTGTTTATGGTCATTGACACACCGTTTACCACGGTTTTCTGGCCATAGGTCTTGGTTAGATTTTCAGTTTTTAAAATCTGTGTCATACTATTAAATTCCTTTTTCGGATAATCTTTTTACAACCGGGTACATTATACCATTATTTC
Organism: uncultured Ruminococcus sp.; assembly: GCA_902791785.1. Taxonomy (GTDB): domain Bacteria; phylum Bacillota; class Clostridia; order Oscillospirales; family CAG-272; genus CAG-841. Next base: position 2,894 of record CADAXH010000127.1, read on the forward strand.
ATTAATATAACAAATACTTGAATTATATTGTCCAAAATACACTTTTGGTGTAAGATATATTCCGTAAAAACAGTACGCATGGGCGGAGGCAAAATGTCTAAAGTATCGATTCTAATTCCGGTATACAACGTTGAAAAGTATCTGAGAGAGTGTCTTGACAGCGTTGCAGGCCAGAAACTCAGGGATATAGAAATAATATGCATCAACGACGGTTCCACGGATTCTTCACTCGACATAATAAACGAATTTGCCGGAAAAGATTCCAGGTTCGTCGTCATTTCCGGTCCAAACGGAGGATACGGAAAGGCCATGAACAAAGGTCTTGATGCTGCAACATCAGAATACATCGGAATTGTTGAACCGGACGATTTCGTTCCGGACTGCATGTATTCCGATCTTTACGATATAGCAAAGAAAAACGATCTGGATCTTGTAAAAGCGGACTTTTACAGGTTCAAGACGGTTAATGGCACCTTTGAAAAAACACTTGAACGCCTGGACAGGACGGGCAGGGCACATATTACAATTCCGTGTTTGATCCTTCGCATATGCCTGAAGCCGTATATTTCACCCTGAATACCTGGTCAGGCATATACAAAAGAGAATTCATCGAAAAATATCACATAAGACACAATGAGACTCCGGGCGCGTCATTTCAGGACAACGGCTTCTTCTTCCAGACATTCATATATGCGCAGAGGGCCATGATAGTGGACAAGCCCTATTACATGAACAGAAGGGACAATCCGAATTCATCTGTTATGAACCCGAATAAAGTATATACCATGAACATCGAAATGGACTGGGTGATGGATATACTCAAAAGAGATCCGGAAATATGGGAAAGATTCAAATATATGTACTGGTGGAGAAAATACCAGAACTATAACTACAGGTATCAGGTGCTGGACAAATCCTTCAGGCAGGAATTCATGGACAGATTCTGCATGGAGTTCAAGTGGGCAGATATCAGGGGCGAACTGGATCTGGATTTATTTACTCCTTACCAGCAAAGCAAACTGAAAGAGATGATTTCACTTGCCGACAAGTACTACTGGAGACAGAACATCAGCGTCAGCTGGAAAATCAAGAGACTGATACCGGGTCCTGTAAAGGATTTTTTGAAGAAACTGCTGTGGGGGAACACATATGGAAAGAAAAAATCATGAGATATCCGTCATAGTTCCCGTATACAATTCGGAAAAATATTTAAGGCCGTGCCTTGATTCAATTGTGAATCAGACTTTCAGGGACATCGAAATTATATGCGTGAATGACGGGTCCGTCGACTCTTCCCTGAAAATTCTGGAAGAATACTCTTCAAAAGACGACAGGTTTGTCATAATCAATCAGGAAAACGGAGGCGCAGGCAAAGCAAGGAACACGGGCCTTCGCGCTGCAATCGGCAAATACCTCTCATTTCTTGATGCAGACGACTTCTTTGAACCAACCATGCTTGAAAAAGCACACGAAAAAATAGAGAAAGACAATTCGGACTTCGTGGTGTTCAATTCAGACCAGTACATAACAGAAAAGAATGACTACGTCAACGTCATATGCTGCATAAGGCCTACGGCAATTCCGCCGTATTCCCCGTTTTCATACAGACAGCTGACTGAAAACATATTCAAGACGTTTGTAGGCTGGGCCTGGGACAAGCTTTACAGAAAGAGCTTCGTTGACGAGCACAATCTTCTTTTCCAGGAACAGAGAACATCGAACGATCTGCTGTTTGTTTTCTCTGCTCTCGTCGTTGCAAAGAAAATCTCCGTCATTTATGACGTTCTGGCTCACCAGAGAAGAGACGCCGAAGGATCATTGTCAAAGACAAGAGAAAAGTCATGGTTCTGTTTTTATGACGCCCTGATGGCATTGAAAGACAGGATTGAAAAAGAAGGGCTCTACTGGGAGCTTGAAAGGGACTTTATAAACTATGCTCTCCACTTTTCACTGTGGAACTATGAGACCCTTGCAGAACAGACAAAGCCTAAACTGAAAGAAAAACTGGCAGGCGAATGGGCCGAGACCCTCGGAATCAAAGGAAAAACTGAAGAGTATTTCTACAACAAAACCGAATACCAGGAATTTATGGACTTAATCAAAGAATAAAAGAATCGGAGGATTGAATATGCCGGACATCAGAATATATGTGTGCTGTCACAAGCCGTTTAATGTGCCTAAGTGCGACATTCTTGTTCCAATGCAGGTAGGCGCGGCCCTGGCTGACAATCACTTCGAAAATTTTGTCTATGACGACACTTCGGATAACATATCTTCCAAAAACAGGTCATACTGTGAGCTGACAGCTCTGTACTGGGCATGGAAAAATGAAATCCATGACTACTACGGACTTTTCCACTACAGAAGATATCTTTATCCGAATCCTGATGAAAAACTGCCTTACACAATATCCAGAAGAGCGGATGAATCAACTCTTGAAAAACTGGGATATGCTTCTTTTCCCGAATATATTTCGGCTTTTGACCTGATAATGCCGAAGGGTGAAGACATGCACGTCTCCGTCTGGAACCACTACAAGAATGCTCCTTTCCATCACATTGAAGACCTTTCCCTGCTGAAGGAGATAATAGAAAAGGATTATCCGGAATACACGAATGCAATGAATGAGTATTTTGCTCAGACTCTGAACTATTTCGGAAACATATGCATAATGAAAAAGGAAATCTTTTTCGACTACTGCAGTTTTCTGTTCGGTGTTCTTGAAAAATTTGACGAGAAGTCCGACACAGGTTCGTACGGAATTCAGGACAAAAGAGTTGACGGATATCTGGGCGAGAGACTGCTCGGAATCTATTACACAAAAAGAAAGAGCGAACTGAAGACGGCAGAGCTGCCCAGAGTTCACTTCATGAGCGGAAGTTCATATTTTAAACAGAAAACCATCAACACTCTTCTTCCTCCCGGAAGTGAGATGAGAGCAAAAATCAAGAGACTCAAAAAGGGATAATACATGAGCAGATATGATTATATCATCGTAGGGGCAGGTCTGTACGGAGCGGTCTGTGCCGACGTCCTTTCCAAAAAAGGCAGAAAAGTCCTGGTTGTTGAAAAAAGAAATCACATAGCAGGCAACTGCTACACTGAAAAAGTTGAAGGCATAGACGTTCACAAATACGGCCCTCACATTTTCCACACAAACAGCGACAGGGCCTGGAACTACATAACCGGATTTGCTTCTTTCAACAATTATGTGAACAGACCGAAAGCCAATTATCTCGGCGAAATATATTCCCTTCCTTTCAATATGTACACTTTTGAAAAGATGTGGGGAGTAAAGACAGCCGAAGAAGCAAAACAGATAATTGAAGCACAGAGAAAAGAAGCAAATATAGGCGAACCGAAAAATCTCGAGGAACAGGCAATAAGTCTCGTCGGAAAAGACATATACGAAAAGCTTGTAAAAGGATATACAGAAAAGCAGTGGGGCAGAGACTGCAGAGAACTGCCGCCTTCAATAATTAAGCGCCTGCCCGTCAGGACAACTATTTTGACGCCAAATACCAGGGAATCCCAATTGGCGGATACACTGAAATGGTCAGAAAAATGCTGTCTTCTTCAGAAGTTCTGCTCAATACGGACTATCTTTCAGACAGAAAACATTTTGACGGTCTGGCAGAAAAGATAATATATACAGGTTCAATCGACGCCTTCTTTGATTATTCTGAGGGGCATCTCGAATACAGGACAGTAAGATTTGAAACAGAAATCCTTGATCAGAAAGATTTTCAGGGGAATGCCGTAATTAACTATACAGACAGGTCTACTCCGTTTACAAGGATAATTGAACACAAGCATTTCGAATTCGGAAATCAGGAAAAAACTGTTGTATCCAAAGAATTCAGCATCAACTTCAGTGACGGATGCGAGCCTTATTACCCGATCAACGACAAAAAGAACACCGATTGTTATCTGAAATACAAGGCGCTGTCCGAAAAACAGAAAAACTGCATTTTCGGAGGAAGGCTCGGTGAATACAAATACTACAACATGGACGATGTGATCGAATCCGCTTTGAACATGCTTGACACCCTGTAGAAAGAGGATGATTATGGAATATTACGATTCTTTGGGAATAATGATTGACTGCTCAAGAAACGCAGTCCCGAATGTTCCAAGACTCAAATCTTTTATATCCCTCATTTCAAAGATGGGATACAATACTCTGTTCCTCTATACCGAAGATACATACGAAGTGGATGACGAAGAATATTTCGGAAGCAAAAGAGGAAGATATTCAAAAGCAGAACTCAAAGAAATTGACGACTACGCATATTCCTGCGGCATCGAAGTTGTTCCCTTCATACAGACTCTTGCACACCTTGCATCACTGAAAAGGTGGAGAGAATACCGTCATCATGTTTTCGATATAGACGACATACTGCTGGTGGACAACGAACGAACCACCCGCCTTATAACAAACATGGTCAAAACCATGTCAGAAACATTAAGGTCCAAAAGAATCCACATAGGTTTTGACGAGGCGCATCATATAGGACTCGGAACATATCTGGATAAGCACGGATATACCGACAGGCGTTCCCTGCTCTTAAAACATCTGAACCAGGTTTGTGAAATAACAAAACAGTTCGGTTATGAAAAAGTCATGCTTGCAAATGACCTGTTTTTCAGCATGGCTCCGGGTGTATTCAGCGTAGACGAAGAAATAGATTTTCCAAAAGAAATTAAAGATGCTGTCCCAAAAGAATGTGAAATGGTATACTGGGACTATTTTTCAACAGACGAAAAAAGATACAAAGCTATGATGCAATCCAGCAAAAAACTTACTGAAAATATTTGGTTTTCAGGTGGCTGCTGGACGTGGAACACTTTCTCGCCTCACAACAGATACAGCATAGAAAGAAACACCATTGCAATAAAACAGTGCAAGGAAAACGGAATCAGAAACGCCTTCTTTACTCTGTGGGGAGATGACGGAGGTGAATGCGCCTATGAAATGGTGCTTCCCGCCATAATGCATGCTGCCTGCGCTTTCAAAGGCATCGGTGAAGAACAGATGAAAGAAGAATTCAAGGAATTGACTGGAGAAGATTTTGACACTTTCCTTCATATGGACTATCCAAATTACATTTTTGGAGAAGACGTTAAAGTTGAATCTAAATATTTCCAGCACAGTGCTTCGAACTATGCAAAAACTCATTTTTATGACGATCCTTTCCTCGGAATAATGAGTGTAAATTTCGATAAATGTAAAAAAACTCAGATGAAAGAATATGCAAGCATTTTGAAAAATGATGCTGATAATTCGAAAAATTACAAAGTATTCTATACTACCCTGTCTTCTTTGTGCAGTGTTCTGAGTGAAAAACTGCTTTTGGCTAAAGAAACAAGGAAAGCCTATGAAGAACATAATATGGACAAATTGTTAAATTTAGCATTCAGCAAATACTCTGATGCCATATTGAAGCTGACAGAATTTCACAAAAACTACAGACTCCAGTGGGAACTTGTGAATAAACCGTTTGGATTTGAAATACAGGACGCAAGAATCGGCGGACTGATTATGCGCCTGTCTACCTGCAGGGAAAGAATACTTGAATTAGTCAGTGGAAAAGTAGAAAAAATAGAAGAATTGGAAGAGCCGGTACTTCCTATGGACGACACATATATTACCTCGTGGGGCGAAATGATTTCGGCGAACAACATATAATACGCACAAAATGGCAGCTGCAAACAAACTTGCAACTGCCACTGATTTTGTTATGCTTTTTTTCTCCCTTTGAACTCGGCATTCACCCGGATTAAGGCTGTCTCGATTTTTTATCAGCCGAAGAAAGTAGCTGTGTCAATCTTCTTGTATCCTCCGAAACTTCCGGGCAGACCAAAGATTTCCGAAGCCATTTCCTTTCCTAAGAATGCTTTTGTTATCTCATTGAGCTTAGCTGTCATATCGATATCCGCAAATTTTTCGGGATACACGGTTTTAGCCATGAACCACGCATTTGCCAGAGCAATTTCGCAGTTTGTGTAGTATGCGTTATATGCCATTTCAATATACACTTCTCCGTTTTTCCATGCTTTGCATGTATCGAACATGGTTTTGTCCTCAGCGTAAAGAGGCTTTATGTTCTTAACGGCTGCTGCATCGATGATTATTACATCCATCTTCTCACCGAGAGAAACGAATTTTTCCTTTTCAATTGCTCCGATTCCTTTGATTCCGAGACCTGATACAGCATTCTTTATATTTGCTACGTTGAAAGGCTTGAATGTTTCGGATGTCATAAGGTGATTTGTTGTTCCCCAGTTTCCAAGGCCGCAGATATATACAGACGGTTTTTCACTGTCCTTTATATCTTTTGTTCTGTTCTGAATTTCTGTCGTCTGCTTTTCAACAAAATTCACAAGTGCTTCAGCCTGGTCTTCTCTGTCAAAAATCTTGCCGAGCAGATAGATGCTCTGCTGGAATTCTTCGGAAAAAACTCCGTTGGATCCGATTTTCATTGTTATAACCGGAACACCGAGCTGGTTCTGGAGAGCATTTGCCTTGTCTGCATCCTCATACTCGGAAATGACGATATCCGGTGTGCATGACAGGATTTTTTCTGCTTCTGCCGACTGAGCATTAGGTCCGCCGACTCCGCATGAAGGAAGTTTGTTGAATGTTTCAGAGAATGCGAGAACATAGGGTCTTGCCACTGAATCAAACATCTTCGGTCTCTCGGTCAGTGTAGTGTTGTCTATGTCTTCCACTCCGCAAAGAAGTGAAACGTCGCCGACGTATGAATACAGACGCAGCGCACCTGCTCCGATGCATACGACTCTCTCATAACTTCCCGGAATTATCTTGATTTCTCTTCCGACCATGTCGTCGACAAGAAGTTCCTTTGTGTCCGGCGTCTTCTCAGGTTTTGTGCATGATACTATCACAAACATCATGCATAAGATTAGCAATACTGAAATGATTCTTTTCATTTTACACCCCTACTATTATTTTTTTGTCTTCCGACTTTATTATTTTTATTTTTACGTTATATATTTTTTCTATATTCTCTTCAGTTATCACTTCTTCGCCGCCCGAATACTCTGTTTTCCCGTCCTTCATCAGAAAGAACTTGTCTCCGAGCCTCAAAGCTTCATTGAGATTGTGAAGAGAACACAGGACAGAAATGCCGTATTCTTCAGAAAGTTTTCTTGTTTCGTTTATAAGGAGCATTTCATTTGCCAGGTCCAGGTTTCCCGTAGTCAATAACTTTTTTGACTTCATCGTGGTCGCTCTTTCCGGCATTCAGTCCGAAATGCGCTATTCTTCCCGTGAGTACCGTCTCATAAACCGTAAGATCTCCGAAAACGGGATTCTGTGGAACATATGAAATCATCCTTGCCCTCTCGGACGGCTTTTTGTCTGACAGAGAAACTGAATCAAACAGTATTTCTCCGGACTCCGGCTTTTCAATTCCTAGGATGGTTTTGAACAGTGTTGTTTTTCCGGCACCATTCTCACCGAGGAGAATACCTATCTTTCCGTCTTCAAGAGTGAGATTCAGTCCGTTCAGAATCGGGCTGTCATTTTTGGAATATCTGAATACCAGGTTTCTTATTTCAAGCATGGTACTTCCTCCTTCCCAGGATGAGTGCAACAAAGAAAGGAGCACCGAGTAATGCTGTTATTGCGCCTACGGGCAGAGCCGATCCGCTTCCGATTATTCTCGAGGCAGTGTCTGCCGTGAGCAGTAGCAGGCTTCCGGTCAGCGCCGACAGAGGAATAGATATTCTGTGGTTGTTTCCTATCAGTCTCTTGGAGATATGCGGGCAAATGATACCGACAAATCCTATTATTCCCAGAAATGAAACACATACTGCGGTGAGCAAAGAAGACATGAGAAGGGATATGAATCTCAATGTTTTTACATTGATTCCGAGACTGACTGCGGTCTCGTCTCCTGACAATAGCGCATTGTATTTCCAGCTCATCAGGCTGAAGAAGATAATGGATACTACAAGTACCGCTGCCATTATGGCGTCTGTTTCATATGTGGCTCTGCCGAGATCACCAAAACTCCAGATAACTGCTGCTGAGAGCCCTATATCCGTTGAATAAAACTGAAGAATTGTCGTCGCGGCTGTCCACACTGAACCCATGGCGATACCGGAAAGAATCAATACGCCTGGTGAAAATGACCTGATTCTGCCGAGTCCCATAATAAGCAGGACTGAAACAACTGCAAATATAAACGCCACTGCGCTCGTCGCATATGGATTTGTTCCAACCATGAACGATGATGCATCGTGTCCCGTTTTAAGAAAACCGCCTGCAAAGGCAATTATGGAAACATTTGCACCGAAAACTGCAGCGTTTGTTATTCCGAGTGTCGAAGGAGACGCCATTGAATTGTTCAGAGTTGTCTGCATAATAAGCCCTGACACGGACAGACCTGCGCCGGCTATTACTGCGGCCAGGACTCGAGGCAGACGTATATTCTGCATTATTCTTACTCCGGCCTGGCTTCCCTTTCCGAAAAGCGCGCTGAAGCATTCGGCTATGCTCATGTTGGATGAGCCCACAAAGAGGCACACAAATGCCATAAGCACAGTCAATGCAGCAGTTATTACCAGAATCGTCGTCTTCCTTTTCATAAAAAAACAAACTATCAGTACAGCCCTTCCGGACATACTGATAGTTTCATACTACCTTTATAAGATATTATTGTATTGTTTAAAGACAGCTTCGGCTGTCATATGCCTGCTTCTGCAGGCATTGAAATACTAACATTGCCTTGGAGAAAAGTCAATCTATTCCTGTACGGCTGCTTCTTCCTTTTCTTCCTCTTCCTTTTCAGCTTCTTCCTGGATTACCACTTCGTCCTCATTTGTACCCGTCTCTTTGTTTTTGAGGAATACAAAATATATAACTGCGCAGACTATCATGATGACGAGTGCAATCAATACAAGAATAAGTCCGTTCATGGAGAATGTTCTTGTTCCGGAAACAGACGGGAAAACAATGTCTATGATTCCGAACACTTCTATTACACCAATCAGGATCGGTGCGGCATATTTTAGCATGAATGAGAACAGCAGCCCAACCTTGCCGAGTTTGAGTCCTTCCTCCTGCAGATTGCTGCTCAGCTTTCTGCAGCTGAGTGCCTCTTTTGCACTGTTTGATTTATATGTGAACCATCCGAGAGCTATACAAGCTCCTATTGCGCATATAGGAATGATAACGTTTGTAACTATAATGTCGAATACGTCGAGCAGGTTGTTGCCCGCAAGCATCATTTTTTCTTTTCCCGTAAGGGCAAAACCGAGGGATATTCCTATCGGAACTGCAAATGCAAAACCGACTCCTCCGACTATAGCAATTGCCTTTTTTCTCTTTATCCTGAACTTCTGAATGAAGAACTGTGTTGCAACTTCAAGCATTGAAATCATCGAAGTGACGGCTGCGATTGAAACCATTCCGAAGAAGAAGAAAGATACGATGTTTCCGACCGGTCCTAGGGACTTGAATACGATCGGCAATGATGAGAACATCAGTACGATTCCGTTGTTCTGAAGCTGAATGCCCGTTTCCGCCTGATAGTGGAAGATTGTCGGGAAAACGGCAAGACCTGCAAGCAGTGCAACAATGGTATCGAAGACTGCAATCCATACTGCAGATTTGCCTACGTTTATGTTCTTGCCTGTGTATGAACCGTATGAAATCATTATTCCCATACCGACTGACAGCGAGAAGAACGCCTGGCTCATCGCCGCAAGTATTCCGTCAAAGCCGAGTGCGCTGAAGTCCGGTGCAAGGTAATATTTCAGACCATCCGAAACTCCCTCTCCTAGGAACAGACAGTACACGACTATGCATACCATTATGACGAAAAGGATCGGCATCAGTACTTTACATGCCTTTTCAATTCCGTTCTTGACTCCGCCTGTGACAACCAGCACTGACAGTATCATGAAAAGTGCGCTGTACAATACAACTTCACCTGTGTTGCCCGAGAACGTCTGCATGATTGTTGAATTGTCAGAGAAAGAATTCATTGCAAACTTTACTGTATATCCGCCGAGGACCGTATAGTAGCACAATACCATAAAAGGACCGACAATTGAAAGAAGTCCGAGCCATCCGAGATTCTTGTTTACTTTCTTGTATGCGGTTATGGAGTTGGCCTGAGCACGTTTTCCAAGGTATATTTCCGCTATCATGACAATCAGTCCTAGAATTATGACACTGAAAATATATACGAAAACAAATGCTGCTCCTCCGTTTTTACTCGTCTTGTACGGAAAGCTCCACAAATTTCCAAGCCCCACTGCACTTCCTGCTGCAGCGAGAATAAAACCTAATCCGCCTGCAAATCCGTTTCTCTTAACCGGTCTGTCCATTTATTCCTCCTGATCCCAAACGAA
>CADAXH010000128.1 GCA_902791785.1 uncultured Ruminococcus sp.
CGGTACGCCCATGACTCGCATCTCATAACCGGCTCCGTTCATGTACTGTGACAGTTTGAGAACCGTATCCATTGAGTCATTTCCGCCGATGTAAAAGAAATAGCGTATGTTGTATTTCTTGAAGATTTCAAGAAGCTTTGAATATGTCTCCGGATCCTTTTCCGGAACAGGCATTTTCTTGCGGCATGAGCCGAGTGCTGCGGCTGGAGTCTGTTCGAGCACTTTGTGATCCTTCTCATCTTTGAGAAGAGCTCTCAAATCACACATTCTCTCTTCGAGAAGGCCTTCGATTCCGTTCAGAGCCCCGTATATCTTTTCTATTCCTGCCTCTTTGCATCCGAGTACAACTCCGGATAAAGTGGCATTGATTGCGGCTGTCGGACCGCCTGACTGACCTATTACAGCATTACCTTTTAACATTTTTCTCCTCCTGATTGTGTGAATAGCTTCAATAGTTCGAATATATTGGCAACCGGTATGAGTTCAACTCCGTCCGGCACCTTGTGAATCATTTTAATGTTTCTGCTCGGCAGAACAACTTTTTTGAATCCGAGTCTCTTGGCTTCTGCGACTCTGTCTTCCGCTCTTGATACTGCGCGTATTTCGCCGGACAACCCGAGTTCGCCCATGCAGACAAGGTCTTCCGGTACGGGGATATCCCTGATTGATGAAATAAGGGCAAGAGCAGTACCTGCATCCGATGCGGTCTCTTCAATTCTTATTCCGCCTACGACATTGAGATACACGTCATTTATTGAGAAGCGAAGACCAAGTCTTTTTTCCAGCACGGCAAGGATAAGAGCCAGTCTGTTGTAGTCTGTTCCCGTGCTCATTCTCTTCGGCGAAGGGAAGATTGTCGGGGTGACAAGCGCCTGGATTTCGGCTATAAGGGGTCTTGTTCCTTCTATGATTGCAATTGCACAGTTTCCCGATACGTTACCGGGTCTGTCGCTGAGAAGCAGGGAGGAAGGATTTGGCATTTCCTTCAGGCCTGAGTCCGTCATCTCGAATACACCTATCTCATTTGTGGGGCCGAATCTGTTCTTCATGGCTCTCACAAGCCTGAATCCCTGGCTTCTGTCGCCTTCGAAGTACAGAACGGTGTCAACCATGTGCTCGAGCACCTTCGGACCGGCTATGCTTCCTTCTTTTGTGACGTGTCCGACCAGAATGACCGGGATGCCGCTTGTCTTGGCAAAATTTATGAACATGGAAGCGCATTCCCTTATCTGCGTCACGCTTCCGGGGATTGTGTTGCTCTCCGTGTGATACATCGTCTGTATCGAGTCTACGATAAGCAGCTTCGGAGACAGTTTGTTCGCTTTTTCCAGAATTTTCGGAGTGTTGGTCTCGGACAGGACGAATATGTCCTTTCCTTTGATGCCGAGACGTTTTGCTCTCAGTGAAATCTGAGCTGCAGATTCTTCTCCTGAAACATAAAGGATATTTCCTTCTGCGTTATATGATGAACAAATCTGAAGAAGCAGAGTGGATTTTCCTATTCCGGGTTCTCCGGATATGAGAACGACGGAACCGTTGACAAGTCCTCCTCCGAGCACTCTGTCAAATTCAGAGCAGCCTGTTTTCTCCCTGAGATAGTCAGGGAGTTCAGCTTGCCCGAGAGATATTGCCTCGGCGTCCGAGACGGCTCTCGTCAGCATGGATTTTCTGGTTGAATTCTTTGTTTCTGGAGAGCTTTCTTCAAGCTCGTCTTCGAGAAGCGTATTCCAGCTTGAACAGTTTGGACATTTGCCCAGCCATTTCAGGCTTTTGTATCCGCACTCGGAACAGATATATACAGTTTTTGATGCCATTGTATAATTCTCCGGTTCTTAGTCATTCGGTCTTTCTCTTGGGTCTTGGTATGATTGCCTTCTGCTTTGTTCCCAGCCAGTAGGATATTCCTGTGAAGATGACAGGAACAAATGAGACAATCAGGTAATAGGGAGGGAAGAAGCCGCTGAATATTGTTGCTTTCAGTCCGGCAAACATCGATTCCCATGTGACTGTGACCAAAGAGATTATATATGCTGGATTCTGTGCCCATTTGTATGTGGAATAGTATGAGAAAAACATATAAAGCATTCCCAGAACAATATCCGGTATTGCGACAAAAAGACCAATCAGAAATCCTTTTTTTCCGTTCATTGTGTTAGCTTCACGGCTGAGCTGTTCTTTTGCACCGACTTCCCAGATGAACAGGTCGATCAGATACCACAAGAAGAGAATGGCGACTATGCCTGCAAAGAGAGCAAGCCACCAGCCCGCCTGTCTGTTTCCGTTTGCATCAGGCTGGGTGTTGAAAGGCAGGTATGTCATGAGTCCGAAAATGCACATTACAAAATGTGTTGCCCACATTTTTTTCATTGCCGTCTTGTTTTCAGACCAAAAACTTTTCTTTTCCATAAAAACTCCGTAAATAATTTCACTACAAAACAATTATATTATTTACCAGGTCCTTTTTCAACATCAAAGTTGGCAAACATGGAAGCAAATTGTATTGCACAACAAAACAAAAAATGCTAGAATGAATTATACAAAATTCCGAAAACGGAGGAAGGCATGGCAGTATCGAAAAGAAAACCGGAGGAGACATCTCCTTTGATAGAGAAGTTCCTGAATTACAAACTTGTAATACAGGGAAGAAGTCCGAAAACAGTCGACGAGTACCACCTGGATCTGAGACTGTTCTTCAGGTACATCATTTCCAGACAAAACGGCATATCCACTTCATCTGAAGAATTCGAAAAGATAAACATTTCGATTGTTGATGAAAGATTCGTAAGGACAATCCAGACAATAGACATACTGGAATTCATGAGTTATCTTGCTTCTGAGCGAAAAGACGCAGCAGCGGCAAGAAGCAGAAAACTTTCGGCCATCAAAGCGTTTTTTAAATATAATACAGTTGTATTAAGAACGATAGAAGTCAATCCTGCAGCTGACATTGAGTCGCCAAAACTCAAGAAAGCTTTGCCCAAATACATGACTCTCGACGAGAGCCTGAATCTGCTCGAGACAATAAACAACGATCCGGAGTCGAAGACCAAGGAAAGGGACTACTGCATTATCACTCTGTTCCTGAACTGCGGTATGCGACTATCCGAACTTGTAGGAATAAATACAACCGACATAGACAGTCAGATGAGATCTCTTAGAGTTCTCGGAAAAGGCAACAAGGAGAGAATAGTTTATCTTAACGACGCTTGCAGGGATGCCCTGAGAGAGTATCTTGCCGTAAGGCAGAAAGACATTGAACAGATACGTGATCAGAATGCACTGTTCCTGTCAAGACTGCACAAGAGAATCAGTCCCAAGACGGTGCAGTGGCTTGTGTACAAATATCTTGGAGAAGCAGGCCTGAATTACAGGCACCTGTCAACACACAAACTGAGACATACTGCCGCTACACTTATGTATCAGCAGGGCGGGGTCGACGTACTTGCACTCCAGCAGATTCTCGGTCACGAACAATTGAGTACAACACAGATTTATACGCATGTTGCAAATGAAGGCCTGGAAAAAGCTGTGAGCCAGAATCCTCTGGCGGGCGTCAGAAGAAAAGATTTGCCTGAAAAAAAAGAAGAACAATAGTTTTGAAGTAAACGGTTCAATAATACTGTCAAGGAGACAAAGACAAAGTGGAACAGAAAAACAAAGCGCCTACCAAGAACCGTCATCTCATCCTGATGATAATGCTTGGACTGGTTATGATTATAACGGTTGCTGCAGTTGTAACGGTCAGCGTAATTATTTTGAACAGAACGACCAAAGAACACCGCACTTCCATCATTGAGCATACTGCACAGCTCGCAGCCACAAGAATCGACGGAGACAAAGTTGACGGCTGGTTTGAAAACGGAAAAGATGAAGAATATGAGGCAACAAAAGAAATACTGGATGCGATACTTCACAATACACCACAGGAGAAATAGTTGAGGGAAGTGAATTCGGAGAAGTAATTGAGTTTGACGAGAGCTGGGAGGATCTGGTTCCGTCCCTGCTTGCAGGAAAGAAAGTTGAAACAAGAGAGACAGTAGATACATACGGCTGGCTTTTGACAAGATATGAGCCGGTATATGATTCAGACGGAAAATGCGTATGCTATGTCGGCGCGGATCTTTCCATGCAGGGTGTCCACGATTATGTTTCCGGATATATCATAAGGATTTCAATCATCGCTGCCATATTCCTCATTCTGTGCATTCTTCTGGGTATGAGGATATACATAGGAGCAAGAAGGGCTGACGAGATGGAAGGCCTCATCGAAAGACAGAAACGCGATAAAGAGCTGACAAGAGAAATCATAGAAGCATTTGCTAAAGTAGTCGACTTGAAGGACAATTACACGCGAGGCCACTCATTGAGGGTAGCCAATTATACCGAGATGCTCTCGAAGGAACTCGGCTATGACGAGGAGACTACGGAGAAGTACAGAAATATTGCACTCATGCATGATATAGGAAAAGTCGGAATTCCGGACAGCGTTCTCAACAAGCCCGGAAAACTGACTGATGACGAGTTTGCGCTGATTAAATCACACACATCCCGCGGTTACGAAGTGCTTGAAAACATCAGTATTATGCCGGAAATTGCCACAGGAGCCAGAGCTCATCACGAGCGTCCTGACGGCAAAGGATATCCGCAGGGACTGAAAAAAGACGAAATACCGCGTGTTGCACAAATAATAGCGGTAGCAGACTGTTTCGATGCGATGTATTCCAATCGTCCATACAGAAAGCGCATGAATTTTGATAAAGTTGTTTCAATCATAAAAGAAGCTTCCGGAACACAGCTGACTCCGGACGTAGTAGACGCATTCCTGCGTCTTGTTGACAAGGGTGAATTCAGAGCGCCTGATGATGACGGCGGCGGATCAATGGAATCAATTGAAAACATACACGCAATGGAAGAAAACCAGGAGTAATGACTCATTATGGATTCAGCAAAAAGAGAAGAAATCAATAACAACCTTATAGGGTTCTGGAACGAAGCAATAGGACTCGATGAGAATATGAGAAAAGAACTTCTCATGCATATTGTTCCGGAACAGTATGCAAAGCTCGCTCCGTCGGAGAAACTGCTGAAAGCGGTGGAACGTTTGGGAAAGTGCCGCAAGGTTCTGGATTACGGATGCGGAAGCGGATGGGCAGGCATAATAGCGGCCTATTCCGGATGCAAATCGGTGACTGCCGTGGACATGGGCGAGAAGATAATAGACTCGGCAAAATTCCACGCTGACGCTTACAAAGTCGGTGACAGAATAGATACTGTCAGAATAGATGGCAACTGGCTCAAAAATGTTCAGTCTGAAACATTTGACGGAATAGTCTGCAGCAATGTTCTTGACGTTGTTCCGGTTGAAACTTCAAGAGAAATAGTGCGGGAATTTGCCAGAGTTGCAGAAAAAGGAGCGATAATCATAATCGGTCTGAACTTTTATATGTCAAAAGATATGGCCGAAAAGCGAAAAATTGAACTCGTCGAAGACAAGTATCTGTTTTCAGACGGTGTTCTGAGACTTACCAGCCTGAGCGATGACGAGTGGAAAGATATCTTTACTCAGTATTTTGCAGTTGAGAACCTTGATCACTTTGCGTGGCCCGGAGAAGAAAAAGAGACTAGAAGACTGTTTTTGCTAACCAAATAGAACATCCGAAAACAACAATTTTGCACATATTGTTGTTTTCTTTTTGCATTTTTGTTAAAATGTATCCATAAGTAACAAATATTGTTTGTACAGAATAGACAAGTAGAGGCTCATATGAGTGAAGTAAAAGTCATAGAAATCAAGAAAAGCATATTCAATGCCAATGAAATCGATGCGGACAATCTGCGCAGGGAACTGAAGGAAAAGAAGATTTTTCTTTTGAACCTGATGTCTTCTCCGGGCGCCGGAAAGACAACGACGCTTATTAAGCTTATAAACAACCTCAAATCAGATTACAGGATTGCCGTGATGGAAGCCGACATAGACAGTGATGTAGATGCCGTGAAGATTCTTGAAGGCACAGGGGTGAAAGCAATACAGCTCCATACGGGCGGCATGTGCCATCTGGACGCTGAAATGACGAAACAGGGA
Source organism: uncultured Ruminococcus sp. (assembly GCA_902791785.1). Lineage (GTDB taxonomy): Bacteria > Bacillota > Clostridia > Oscillospirales > CAG-272 > CAG-841. The sequence goes on from CADAXH010000128.1 coordinate 6,083, forward strand.
CTGGACAATCTGAGTCTTGATGTTGATCTCGTTATTCTGGAGAATGTAGGCAACCTGGTTTGTCCTGCGGAATTTGACACCGGATCATGCAAAAACATGATGATACTGTCTGTTCCGGAAGGCGAAGACAAACCACTGAAATATCCTCTCATGTTCCAGGTTTGCGACATAGTGGCTATTAACAAAATCGACTGCATGGAACTGTTCGACTTTGACATTGAAAAAGTCAAAGGGTACATCAGACAAAGAAATGAAAAAGCGGAAATATATCCGATTTGCGCCAAAGACGGAAGAGGGATTCCCGAACTGGCAGATAAAATAAGAAAAGAAATCGAAGAGTGGAGAAAATAGTATGCCTGAAATTTACAAAAAAGACCCTTCAAAAATCAGCGAAAAGAATCCGAGTATTGAATCAAAGTATTGTGGCAATGAAGAGGATTTCAAAGCGCACAAGGATTATGCCAAGCTTGGCAAGAAAATCACAGACAACGTAAAGACGAAAATCGGTGGAATCAAATCCACTTCTCCGGAATACTGGGGTTTGAGAGAAGTTCTGACAGAGGACGAAGTCACTGTCGGCAACAAGATGAAACTCCGCAAATGGTACAAATTTGAAGACATTTACAAAATGGTCAAGGACAAATTCAATCCTGTAAGACTTCAGGAAATACTTGACCTCATGTCTGTTCACGGAATAGTTGAATACGATTACGGCGACCACTATGACGACAACGGTCCTACAGTCAAGGAATGGACAGAAGAATGGAAGGCAAAAGAGAAGAGATACAGAATTTCTTTCTTTGTTCCAGGCAGTGCCGAACTCTTCAACTCTTCAGTTGACAGAATAGACAAGAATCCGGCAGTTGCTTCTTTCTTTGA
>CADAXH010000129.1 GCA_902791785.1 uncultured Ruminococcus sp.
AATCAAGGTAGCTGCGTAGCCTATGGCAGCAGTAGTGGTGGCATGGACCCACCTCCATCCCGGCTTTGCCGGGCTCTGGATGCTCGGTTATTCAATAGCAGAGTAGTTCACAAAGAATCGGATCTACAAAGGGATATTGGAAAATAAACGATTGATCCGCAAATGAGGGAGTGAATAATGGAGAAAAAACAAAAACCTGATCCGAATGTGTTTTATCCCATATTAGGATACAAACAAGAAATCTATGTGAAGCCGACAATCAAAAATCCGAATATCATTGTCGGAGATTTCACCTATATCGCTGATTCCGATTTTGAAAGCCACGTTTCGCATCATTATGATTGGAACGGAGACAAACTCGTCATTGGCAAGTTCTGCCAGATTGCCGCAGGCGTTGAATTCGTCATGAACGGCGCAAATCACCAGATGGATGCGATCACGACTTTTCCTTTCTACACACTCGAAGGCTGGGATATGGAACCGCCTGAAAAAGCGTATCTTCCCTTGAAGGGCGATACTGTTATCGGAAACGACGTGTGGATTGGGCAGAACGCAGTTATCCTGCCCGGTGTTCATATCGGTGATGGAGCAATCATCGGTGCAAACAGTGTCGTCGGAAGCGACATAAATCCATACACGATTGTTGTTGGAAATCCGGCAAGGTTGTTGAGAAAACGTTTTGATGACGAAATGATTGCTTTACTGCAGCAGTTTCAGTGGTGGAACAAAAGCATTGATGAAATCAATGAGATGATACCGCTACTGACGTACAGTAATATTGAAAAAGTCAAGTCTGAAATAAAAGATATTATTGAATCAACAAGATAGGGGATTGATTTTAACGATTATTTCTTATTTGTTGAAATCGTAATCTTTAACCAGTACAGGATTACTGCAAAATATGCGCAGTAGTCCTTATTTTTTTTGCCATGATCCTTTTTCATTGAGGAGTGGCGGATACGACATAATTACGACAGATTGACAATATACCTGCATTGGAACCGGACAGGAAAGAGAGCAGAATATATATTTCTGTTGCAAGGCAAAATGATCGAGGAGAAACCATGTTGAAACAAATTCCAAATGATTCGTGCAAAAAAATAATAGTGTTGGGGTGCCCGGGAAGCGGGAAGAGTACTTTTTCACGCAAACTTCACGACAAAACCGGTCTGCCGCTTTTTCATCTGGACAACATATGGTGGAAACCGGACAAGACTCACATAACAAGAGAAGAATTTGACAAAGAACTCGAAAAAATACTCGAAAGCGAGAAATGGATAATCGACGGCGACTACAGCAGGACGTATGAAGTAAGAATAGCTGCGTGCGACACTGTTGTATTTCTGGACTTCAGTGAAGAAACATGTATGTCAGGAATCGTCGGGAGAATCGGAAAAGACAGACCGGATATCCCGTGGAAGGAAAAAACACCGGATATTGAGCTTGTTGAAATGGTAAAAAACTACAAAACCAGAGAAAAACCAGCTCTGATGGAACTGTTTGAAAAATATCCCGACAGACAGGTGCTTGTTTTCACGGACCGCCATCAGGCTGACAACTGGCTTAATTCAATATTCTGAACAAAAAACACAGCTCGGACAGGGCTGTGTTTTGTCTTGAATGAAGTTATGAGGTGTTCTTTACAACAGTCCTCTCTCTACGGAAATGTTGTCCGGATCAGGCATTCTGTATTCCTGGCCGCTCCATGGAAACTGAATCGAATACATCGTAGTCCTGAAACAGATTTTTGGCAGCTTAGCCAGTGCCTCATTCGCAAAATGTCCGTCAGGCAAATCGAAAGCATAGATTCCGTATTGTTTATGTATTTCTTTCCGTATCTCATTCAGCATGATGAAATAATTGTCAGGGTTCTCGTCTTTTGTCACAAAGAATGATAAAGTGGGGAAGTCGAGAGGTACATTTTCCTTCGGAAGTTTAACATAACCCAGTGCAGATACGAGAGGGTTTGCAATTCTTGCTATTTTAGCCAGTCTGCTGTACTTTTTCACCACGTATTGCTTATAGTCTGTGGAATTCCATAATGCAGCACATGAAAGTATTTCACTGCCGTTCATAAGCATATAGAAATCTTCTGTATGAAGGTTGTGAAAACTGTCCGGGGATTTTATGACAGGGAACAGGTCTTTTTTGCTGCCTTCCTTATTCAGATAATCCAGAAGGGCGGGAAGATCTTCATTTGTTGCCTTCCTGAAAGTGTAAGAATGCTTATGAGCTTTGATTCTCACATTCGGATTCAGTATGTATGTCCTGAAAGTCATGACCTTGTTAATCGACAGCATGCTCATCTTTTTTTCAAACATGTCTTTTGCACTGCTGTTGTCTGACATGACGCCGAAATAGTAGAAGTCAATGTCGTCTCTCTGAAAATCACGGACCAGTTTTGCGCTTATACCGGCGCTTCCTGTATAGTCATGATCCTTTTTCAGACCGCATATATATGCAGCTTTGCTCTCTTTTCCGCCTATGTACACGTCGCGCACGAGTTCCGCACAGGTAGTAATTATTCTCCCGTCTTTTCTTACGACAAACACCCTCGGTTCGCCAGGTTCCTTCATGTAGGATTCATAGGCATCGGGTCTTCTCGTGTAAATAAGGTCAACGAGCCCGTTGTTTGTGGAACTCTCGAGTATTCTGGATAATTCTTTTCCGTCTTCCGGTTTTGCCGAATATACAGATTCTGTCATGTTTTTTCTCCCAAAACTTATGTAACCGGTACAAATGAAGATATTGCCATCAGAATCGTCCCGATAACAACGATTAAGATGAGCGGCCACTTTCCGGATATTTTTCCGAGAAGCGGCGGATTGATGGGGTTGTCAAGGGCGTGTTTATATGCAGGGAATACCACTATGAGGAAAATAATGGACAAAGCACCGGCACCTATCTGTACATAATTGAGAATGGACAAAGGCAGCAGGATTGCTGTCAAAACTGCGGGAATGGTTGTTATGAGCCAGGATAATCTTTTATCCAGCTTAAACTGGCTGCTTACGACGTCTGAAAATGCAAACCCGATTGACCAGAATGAAGTGAACATCGCCCCTATAACCAGTACTGAACACAGCACTTTGACAAACGGGATTCCGATTCCGTCGGAAAGACCTATCGTCGCTGTTTCAGTAACAGTTTCAGAACCAAGTATGACCGCAGTTGAGAATACAACCGTTATAGCGGCATTAACCGCTGTTCCCGTCACGACAGCTTTGCCGGTTTTCTCTGGTTTTTCTATGTGGTTGCACACCTGAATGACTGCAAAAGTCGACGACATGGAATACATGAAAAGGCCATAGACGGCGAACACGGTGCCCGGCTTTCCTATATTCAAACCGAAAGTTCCGTTCTGATGAAAAAAGGAGAGAACCGTCAGCACAATTACGACCGCTCCTATGAGAAGAACGGATATCTTTTCACCCACACCCATTCCTTTTACGCCGAAGAATACTATCAGAGACGCAAGGATATAGAAAATGACGATGGACAGAGTTCTGCTGATTCCGAACAGGTCTGAAATCACATCGCCTGCACACAGTGAATAAACAACCAGAAATTCCAGGAGAAGCATGGCCAGAAGAACAAAGAATATTATGCTCAATGCTTTTTTGCCTTTTCCTCTGAAAAGATGTTCGTTTAGTGCGCCGATAAGGTCTTCGGAATTGGTCGAGTTGCGCACCAGATCTGCAAGAATGAGATAGGTCAGAATGCTGATGACGTAAGCCGGGGCCAGAGCAATGGCGGTTCCGAATATGCCTATCTTGCTTATTGCGTACGGAATCGTTATGATTCCGGTTCCGATTCCGGCACCGGCAATCAGCATTACGGATTCCCAAAAAGTGAGTTTTTTCGTTTTCGTCATATTGTGCTCCAAACAATTGATGAATATATTTTGCCACAGAAAGAACAATGTTTTCAACAACTTGGGGGATAAAAAAATATAAAAAAGCAAAATTGTATGTTGAAACTGAATAGATGTTTCTATATAATTCCAAATGGAAAAACAAACATTCAGGCGGATATTAATATGGCTGAATTTGACAGAAATGCTCAAATTGTAAAAATGAAGAAAAGTGAAGATTATTCTTCGTTTTCCGACTTGCTGAGAGATTATATTCTCAACAGACTCGGTCTGCCGGGTGATACTCATGAAGACAATCTGTATTACCTGGTTCTTTACAGCGTCAGAATCAAGATGCCTGATGAAAATGTTAAAACACTC
>CADAXH010000130.1 GCA_902791785.1 uncultured Ruminococcus sp.
ACAATTAATAATAAATGTGATATAATACTACCATACTTTACAGGAGAGCAGTCAGGGTTATCCCTGATTGGGTTTGCATTATGAGAATAGTGACGATAAGCAGAGAATTCGGAAGCGGCGGAAGAGAACTCGGAAAAAGACTTTCCGAGGCCTTGAACTGCGACTATTACGACAAGGAAATAATAGCGACTATTGCAGAGAGGTGCAAAGTTGATGAGGAGTATGCGGAATATCTTCTGACTCACAGTTTTCCTTCAACTGCAAACATTACGATGAGGAATTCATTCCATATAGCATCTACTCTTCAGATGACTCAGATTCATTTTTTGTGTGAACAGTCCAAGGTCATCAAAGAAATTGCAAAAACGGGAAGAGACTGCGTCATAGTCGGAAGAAATGCAGATCTGCTTCTTGAAGACTACTGTCCTTTCAACATTTTTGTCTGTGCCGATCTTGAAACAAAACTTCAGAGGTGCCACGACAGAGCCAGCAAGGGCGAAGTAATGACTGACAAAGAAATGATCAAAAAATGCAAACAGATTGATAAAAACAGAAAAAAGACCAGGGCCATGATATCCGATCTTCCCTGGGGAGACAAACAGACATACAATCTCATAGTCAATACAAGCGGATGGAAAATAAAGGACTTGGTTCCGCTGGTGGCTCAGTTTGTCGACAAGTGGTTTGAAGAAGAATAATTGGTAGAGTGTTTATGTTACAAAAGCTTAAAGAACACAAATTCCTGTTTTCGGAACTCGTAAAGCGGGATTTCAAAAAGAAATACAAGGGAACCATAATCGGTATGGGGTGGAGTGCACTGTCGCCGCTTTTGACGCTGCTGATAATGCGCCTCGTTTTCACGCACTTTTTCGGGCGCGACATTCCTCATTACACGATTTACCTGTTCTGCGGAAACCTGATGTTCTCATATTTCAAGGACTCAACTTCACAGGGCATGGAGGCACTGTCAGCCAATGCTCCCATATTTACAAAGTGCAATGTGCCTAAATACCTTTTCCTGATGTCAAAGAATGTGGAATCGCTGATCAATTTCGGAATTACGATTGTCGTGCTTTTCCTGTTCTGCATCATTGACGGAATTACATTTACATGGAAATTCGTACTTCTGGTTTATCCCATCCTGACGTTTTTCCTGTTCAATCTGGGACTCGGGTTCATTCTGTCTGCACTGCAGGTTTTCTTCAAGGATGTGAGCTACCTCTGGAGAGTGTTCACGCTCCTCATAATGTATGTGTCTGCAATATTCTACAGCACAAGTACTTATTCGGAAACAATCCAGAAACTTTTCTATCTGAACCCGGTTTACGTGTATATAACATACTTCAGAAGCATAATAATCGACGGGGTGATTCCTTCGGTGTGGGTACATCTGCTCATGCTTGGCTATGCCGTCGTCGTACTTGCAATCGGTATGCTTATATACAAGAAATACAACCACAAATTCCTGTATTATGTGTGAGGTGAGACATGAGCATACTTGAACTTGAAGATGTTTCCATCAAATACATAACAGGCGACATCAAAAACGTCGGACTTAAAGAAACAATAATGAGAAAACTGTCCGGAAAATACGTCAAAAAGGAATTCTGGGCAGACAGACATATCACATTCAATCTTGAAAAAGGCGACTTTCTCGGAATAGTCGGAACAAACGGCGCAGGGAAGACGACGCTTCTGAAAGCCATATCCAAGATAATGGTTCCGAGCGAAGGGATTGTCAGGGTAAACGGAAGAATATCTTCGCTTCTCGAACTTGCAAGCGGCTTTGACGGAGATCTTACCGTAAAAGAGAACATCTATCTCAGAGGAGCAATTCTCGGATATACAAAAGAGAAGCTGCAGTCGTTATACAGGGAGATACTTGAGTTCTCCGAGCTTGTCGAATTTGAAGACAGACCGTTCAAGCAGCTGTCTTCGGGAATGAAATCCAGACTTGCCTTTTCAGTTGCCTCATATGTCGATCCGGACGTGCTAATAATAGACGAAGTATTGTCCGTCGGAGACGGAGCGTTCAGAAAAAAGAGCGAAGCCAAGATGAAGGAAATAATAGGCAGTGGAGCCACTACCATTCTGGTTTCACATTTTATTGATCAGGTCAGGACCATGTCGAACAAGGTTCTGTGGCTGAACAAAGGGGAACAGGTTTGTTTCGGAAGCAATGTCGAAGAGATATGCGACGCATATTCCATGTTCCTGAAAAACAAGGTTCTTCCGCAGAACGAAGAAGAACTGAAACAATTTGCAGAAGAATATAGGAAGATTAAAGAAGATGTCTAGGAAGAATAAGAAAACGAACAAAATAACAATCAAAGACAATTCGCTTTTGATACCGATTCTGATATCTCTGGCTTTCTTCCTGATTGTTCATATGGCAGCCGGAGACGGAATAAAAGGGGTATCAGTGTTTATCTCAATTGTTGCACTCATCTTCGTCGCCGTCAAATTCAAGACATTTGCATCAAGGGTAAGATTCCCGTTTGTTGTGATGTTTATGTATTTCCTTCTCTGCGGCATATCCACTTTCTATGCAGTAACCGGAAAATTCGCAATGCAGGAATTCTACAAGATGCTCATTGCATTTGACTTCATACTGATATTCATGAGCGTAACTCCGGAAGGAAGAGAAAATACCGGAAGATGGACTTCCATTTTCATTGAAGGCTATTCATTCTTCCTTTCAGTAGTCAGCATAGACCTCATTTCAACAAGATGGATCAGCACTCCCGTAACTGCATTTTTATCGCTGTTCAGCGGCGCATACCAGAATCTGAAAGGTGTTGAATCCGGAGTAAGAATCATATCCATAAACGGAACACCTAACGTTTACGCTGCAATAGTCAGTGTCGGAATACTGATTACCCTGGGCCTCATAAAGAACTCCCTGACAAAGAAAGAGCGCAATGTTCACATAGCCGCTCTGTTCGTTCAGACGATGGGTTTTGTACTGTCATTCAGTATGGGTGCGACCGCGGCATTCGTTGCAGCATTCATCGTATATATGTTCATAGAGAACAAGGAGAAAAAGATATCCCAGGTTTCTCTCATGATTTTCGTCACAGTGGTCTGCGTGGCATTCGCCATGATAATTTCACAGACGAGCTTCACGCCTTGGGACGGATTTGACATTGTTCCTCTGCTCCTGACAATAGTCGGAGCTGCAATAGTATGTGTTGTCGACTACTTCTTCGGAGAAAAAGTATCCGAATTCTTCAACGGAAAAAAGAAGATGACATATATAGGGCTCGGTTCACTCGCGGCTTTCGTTCTTGTGTTCATAATTCTTGCAGTCACAATTACGGGACCTGCTACGATAAGTTCAAGCCCAGCTCTCAGAAGGGCGTCATATCCGAAACCCGGTGAATATACAATGGAATATGTATCGGAACAGCCTGTTACGGTAAAGATAATGAGCCAGAACAAAGAAGAGACGATCATGCATACGGAAACCGTGCTTTATTCAGGCCCGGCAGACAATGCAAAATTCACTGTTCCGGACGACAGCCTCGTCGTATATTTTGAGATCCGTGCAAAAGAGACTTCAAAAGTCAGCAGCGTCTCATATGTTTCTTCAGACGGCAAAAAGACGAATCTGCCTCTGAAATATTACCTATTGCCTTCATTTATATCCAACAGAATTCAGGGCATCTGGGCAAACGAGAACGTAATCCAGAGAACCGTATTCTGGGAAGACGGCATGAAACTGTTCGCAAGAAGCCCGGTCTTCGGAAGGGGTCTCGGCGGATACCAGAACGGAATCATAGGAGCACAGTCATTCTTCTATGAAACAAAATATGCCCACAACCATTATGTTGAGTCTCTGACAGATA
>CADAXH010000131.1 GCA_902791785.1 uncultured Ruminococcus sp.
TTTGTCGAACAATTCATCATTGGAATCAGGTTCGGGTTTTAAATTCAATTGTTCAACGATATAGTGGAAAATCTCTTTAGCATTTATCATGCCTTGAATCTGGTATTCTTTTCCGTTAACAGTCAGAAAAAGAAGACCGTTTAGTTCTCTTATACTTTGTATTTCTTCAAGTTTAATATGGAGTTCTGCTTTGAGTGCAAATCGTGCATCGAGCTTTCGCCCTTCTATCCGAAAATATGCTTTGTGATTGACCAATGCAACTGCTATTGAAAATGCAGCAATTAGAATGGCAACCAAAGCGATAAAGAAACACGTCACAGCGCCGAATATTTCTTTTTTCTGCAGTCCTTCAATTCCGAAAGAAATCACACGAACCGCTGCAAATGTACCTAAGGCAGTGACAATTATGGCATAAATCCACTTGGAATATGAACGCTTGAATTTGCCTTCAATCATACCCAATCCCCCTAATGAAAATCAATTAACGTCTACTATTGATGGTGAATAACCTGTAGACATTTTCTTTAATTCTTCGACGATTTTTTCTTTTGCATTCGGAGTTGCGAATGTCCTGATGTTTTTGCTCAGTACCGCAGACCTTCCTCCGTATATGATTGAATCTACTGCGAGGGCAAGTCCGCCAGAAGTCATTTTCTTTTCTTCCATCAGAATGCATGCGCCCGCGTCTTCAAGTCTTTTTGCGTTCTCATACTGGTGATTGTTTGCAACATTCGGTGAAGGAATAAGAATAGTTGGGGTGCCGAGAAGGGAAAGCTCGGATATTGTCATTGAACCTGCTCTTGTTATGGCACAGTCAGCTGCCGCTTCCCAGACGGGCATGTCGTCAATATAAGGCTTGACTATGATGTTCTCGCATCTTGAGAGCATTAGTGCATTGTAGTCTTTCATGAACTCGTCATATCTCTCCATGCCTGTAGCATGTATATGAAGAATATCCGGATGTTTTGACGTGTATCTGTCCATGATATCCGCAACGCGTTTGTTTATGAACAGAGACCCCCTGCTTCCTCCGAATGTCAGCATGACGAATTTGTATTTGTCTTCAATTCCGAGTTTTGCTCTCGCTTCCTCGCGGCTCATCGGAACAGGATCTATTCTGAGAGGGTTGCCGTACCTCAGAACTTTGTGCTGGTTTTCCGGCTTGAAGAATTTTCCTGTAGACTCAAAATTCGTGAATATGATCTCTGCGGCATCTTCAAGCATAAGTGTCGCTTTTCCGGGAATTGCATTTGACTCGTGGATTGTCACGGGGACACCCATTTTGCTTGCTTCACTGAGAAGAGGCCAGCAGAGATACCCGCCGGTTCCGAACACCATGTCAGGGTCAAACTCCTCAATCAGTTTGTGACACTTTTTCGGTGCGGTAATCATGCACACTGCAGTCTTTACGTTCCTGAGCGAAAAAGAGCGCTGGAAACCGCTCATCTCAACGTGATGAGTTATGTATCCCGCTTCGGATATCAGTTTTTTCTCCAGTCCTTTCGCGGTTGATATGAATTCAACAACAGAATGTGAGTCGTCGGCTATTATCGTGTCTGCTACTGCGATTGCGGGGTAAATGTGTCCGCCTGTGCCTCCGCCTGCCATCAATACTCGCATGATTTATTCTCCTTCGGAATTAATGATAGATTTGTTTCCAACATCGATTGACGGTGTTGATCTGTATCTTGATATAGACAATACTATTCCCATTTCTCCCAGCTGTACCATCAGAGCCGTTCCTCCGAATGAGATGAAAGGAAGGGAAATACCCGTAGTCGGAATACTTGATGTTACTACGGCAATGTTCAGGATAAACTGCAGGAATACTTTGCATATGAGACCGAGAACGAGGTATGAGGAAAACAGATCCGGTGCGCTTCTCGCAATCTTCAGTCCTCTCCACACGAGAAGAATGAAAAGTGAGATCAGACCGATTGCTCCTACAAAACCGAGTTCTTCGCAAAGTATAGCAAATATAAAGTCATTGTGGGGTTCCGGAAGCCACAGATACTTTTCCAGGCTGTTGCCAAGACCCACTCCGAACAGTCCTCCGGATCCGATGGCAAGCAGACTCTGGTAAGGCTGCCAGCCTTTTCCGGTAAGATATTTTTCCGCATGAAGACAGGCGTCAAGCCTGTTCTTCATGTAATCTGTGAATAAAGCTATGACCAGGGCAATGCCTGCGAATGCCCCGCCTCCGATTGCTATCGTCTTAAGGTTCGCACCGGCAATCATTATCATGAACAGTCCGAGAAGGAACAGAATGATTGTCCCTGACATGTGATGCTCAACAATTGTCGTGACGCATATGACAGCAATGAGACTTCCCGGAATCAGGATCCCGTATGTGAACTTGTGCAGCTTGTCATAAAAATATGACAGGTAGAAGGCAAGTATCAGAACGATTGCGAATTTCATTGTCTCTGAAGGCTGAAACTCTATCGGTCCGATCTTGATCCATCTTGTTGCGCCCATGTGTGTTCTTCCGAGCACAGGTACTGCAGCAAGCATGAGATAGCTGATTATAAACAGCGGGAAAGTCAGTTTTTTTATAAGTGCATAATCCAGCCGCGAAAAAACGAACATGCCGACAAGACCCGCTCCCGCATACAGAAGCTGTCTTTTAACATAATACATCGCGTCGCCCAGTTTTTTCGCCGAATAGACGTAGCTGGAAGAGAATATCATAATCGAACCGACCAGAACAAGCAGTATTACAAGGAGAAGGAAAACTCTGTCGATTCCTCCTTTTGTCCTCATGACCACATTCGGTTTCGGATGCGTCATTTCATGCCAGAACGATTTCAGTTCAGAGAGGATTACTTTTATTCTTGAATTTGCAGAGGGGTCTGACAGGTGCAGTGATTTTTCTTCTTTACTCAATTCGTCCCCTCCTTACATTATTATATATACTTTTTTGTTTCTATGCAAACATGTATGATACGAAACCAAGAACGACTGTGACTCCGACGGAGAACAGTACAATCTGTCTCTCGCTCCAGCCGGATTTTTCAAGATGGTGATGATAAGGTGCCATTTTGAAAACTTTTTTGCCGTGTCTGAGTTTTATGCTTCCGATCTGGATTATATCGGAAATCATCTCGAATATATAAACGAACCCGACTATTACTATCAGCAGCGACATTCCTGAATACTTTGCCATCATGCAGCATACGCCGCCGAGGAACAGTGAACCTGTATCACCCATGAACACTTTTGCCGGGTATGCGTTGAAAAACAGGAATCCGATGCATCCGCCGAACATTATCATTGAAGTGATGCTTGAAACGGGAGTTCCGTGTTTCAGTCCGAGTGCGAAGAAGAGAAGACATACTATTGAAGTAACGCTTGTTGCGAGTCCGTCAACTCCGTCCGTCAGGTTGACTGCATTTACAATGGCGCATATTCCGAGAATCATCAGCGGGTAATAAAGCCATCCGAGCTCAAGTGTCTCTTTGAAGAATGGTATGTAAAGAGCCGTGCTTTGTGTTGTAACTATAATGAATGCTGTTGCAACAACCAGCTGGCAAAGAAGTTTCTGCCAGGCTTTCAGTCCTTCATTCTCTTTTTTTCTGAGTTTTAATGTGTCGTCAAGAACACCTATAAGGCCAAACAGAAGGGAAGTTACCGCAGTGGCAATGATGTCTTTTGTCATCTGGTAGCTGTCTGAAAAGAACAGTGAAAGGAAGATGCATATTACTACCGGGAACAGGAAGAAAAGTCCGCCCATTGTCGGAGTACCTTTTTTTCTCTGCTGCTCCGGAGGAAGACATTCGAGAATCGGCTGTTCCATTTTTTTCTTTTTCATTACAGGAAGAAT
>CADAXH010000132.1 GCA_902791785.1 uncultured Ruminococcus sp.
GTTGATTGCGTCATTTGTAATGCTCTCAACCCAGAAGTCCGCATGGTTTGCCCAGTCCGGATCGTCTCTCGGATCTGTAGCGATGAGGAAAGTTCTGCCGCCGAAGTCTACGTCTTCATATTCTGCCAGTTTTTCACGCCCTGTAGGTTCGGTTGTTTCTTGTTCCGTTGTCTGCTCTTCAGTCGTCTGAATGTTTTCTGTCTCATTGTTTTCGGTTGTGGTTTTGTCTGAAGCCGTGGTTTCAGTTTTGTTTTTTTCCGTTGTGGTGTCACCGGATTTCGAGCTGCATGAAACCGCCAGAAGAATGACTGACACAACCATCAAAACAGAGAGAATTATTGTAATAATCCGCTTTGACATGTTTCTTTCCTTTCCGTGTAATAATAAAAATTTTTTTCTCTTTTGTAACAATTCTAACATCCCGAACATCCAAATTCAACATCGAAGGAGCAAAAAAATATTAAACGTGATTTTACAAGACAACTTCGCCGTTTCTGTTGATTTTTTCTTTATTTTGTCGTATCCTTTCACTAGTACATTTGCGGGGTGAATTAACATGGACAGATTTGACAGTTTTGAAGAGCGTTCCCTTCTGACCGAGAGAGTTGCTGAAGAAGGCATGATCCTGATTAAGAACGTTGACTGCTCCCTTCCGTTTGAAGACAGAAAAGTTGCTGTTTTCGGGCGCGGACAGATAGACACCGTTTTTACGGGAACCGGTTCTGCCTGCGTTCCTGTTGACTACAAGACCAGTATCATCGACGGAATGATCGGTGCGGGAATAAATATTGACGAGAATCTCCTGTCTGTATACAGGAAATGGATATCCGAAAACAAACTCCTTGACATGGGCATCTGGGGCATCGGTTCACACATAATGCCGGATATGCCGCTTGACGACGAACTGATGAAAATGACAAAAAAAGACGGATGCGAAAAAGCAGTATACGTCTTTTCCAGATATGCGGGCGAAAACGACGACTACACCACAATCAAAGGGGACTACTACCTCTCCCCTGAAGAGGAGAGGATCCTGTCAAAAATCAAGGAATACTATAAAGACATAACGGTCATATACAACGTCGGAAGTTTCCTGGATTTCTCTTTCACCGACTGCAGTGAAATAAAGTCTGTTGTAATGGCATTTCTGCCGGGAACGGCTGGTGCAAACGGACTCGGGAGAATACTCAAAGGCACAGTTTCCCCATCAGGAAAACTGCCTGTAACCATTGCAAAAAAATATGAGTACTATCCAAGTTCAGAAGTCTTCGGAACAGTGTCCGGCATCATGCAGAAATATGTTGAAGATATATATGTCGGATACAGGTATTTCTATACAGTTCCGGGCAAAAAGAATGAAGTCCTCTACCCGTTCGGGCACGGACTGTCATATGCAGAATTTGTTTATGACTGCACATCCTTTGACTGCGACGACAAAACAATAACAGTCAGAGTCAAAGTCAAAAACGTTTCAGACAGATATTCTTCAAAAGAGACAATCATGCTCTATTCTTCCTCGCCGAAGACAAAGCTGGGAAGCGAAAAATATGCTCTGAGAGCATTTGCAAAAACAGGAATTCTTGCTCCCGGAAAGTCTCAGGTCCTGACATTGAGATTCAACGTAAGAGACATGTCAAGTTTCGATGACACAGGAGTGATGGGCAGAAAGGACTGCTGGGTACTGAAGAGCGGAAAATATAAGGTGTTCTTCGGCAATTCAATAGATAAATTAAAAGTCGCAGGAATATACAATAATCCAAAGACCGTCTACAGCAAGGAATGCACCCACATTGACACCGAACTTGAGTCCAGACTGAATTCAAAAGGCGAATTCGAATATCTGGAACACATTGAGTCCGATCCGAAGGAAGGCCTTGCAATAGACCCTGTCAAGGACAACCATTTTGAAGGAAGAGTGCTCGCAGAAATAAATGAAGGAAAGATGCTGAAAAAGCATCATTCTTTCGATTTGACACTGAAAGTATGCAAGGTGGGCAAATACAGAATCTGCCTGTCGGGTACAGGTCATTCGGGCATATATATGTATCAGAACGGATTGAAAATGGATGAATACACTGTCCTGTCTCTGGGCAAAAACAAGATCACTTTCACATCCGAATGGGACATAGACTTAACCTCGCTGACCCTGGACATTTCAAGAAATTCAAAACCCATCTGCATTTCCGCAGACAAAGCTACTTCATTTGAGGCCGGAGAGTTTTCAGGCAATGCTCTTTATGTCGTAACGAGACCATTCACAGACCCTGACGGAGAAATAAAAAAAGGAATCGGAGCGTCAAGATTCTTCAAACCGGGAAGATACGTAGAATACGAGATAAATGTTGAGAAGAGCGGAATATACGATTTGTATTTCAGGTATTTCAATTACAATTCGGAAACTGACTTTTCTGACAGTTTCACGCTGTTTGTATCCAACGTGAAAAGAGACGTCAACGGTGTTAAGATAATGCACACCAGCGAGGAGGACAAGCCTCCTGTATTCAAGACTGCAGGGCCGATTAAAATTGAACTTCCGGAAGGTCTTTCAGTTCTGAAACTTCTCTCAAATACCACCCAGGCTCCGAACTTTGCATATTTCACACTGAACAGAACTGACGAGACAAGTATTAAAGTAAATGTCAGGAAAAAAGCAGCTGAGTCAGTCAACACGGATGAACCCGTTCGCATCAGACGCAACTTAAATCCGATAACCGGAGAAACTGATTTAAGAAATGTCATCAGCGGAAAAATATCCATGAAGCAGCTTGTCGAAGACCTGTCGCCCGAAGAGTTGTCGCAGCTGACGGGAGGAAACGAGTTCGGAACAATCGGCTATCTGCCCGACAGAGGAATTCCCGAATGGTTATGGTCTGACGGCGGATGCGGGCTGAGACTCACTTTGTACAAAGGAAAAGTCGTAATATATCCGTCACACAACATGCTGTGTTCCACCTGGAACGAAAAACTTGCTTTTGATCAGGGGAACTCCGTAGCAAGAGAACTGCGTCAGGAAGACATTGAACTCTGGCTCTCCCCTGCCATGAACATCCAGAGGAACGTTCTGTGCGGAAGAAGTTTTGAATACCTTTCAGAAGACCCGTTTGTAACAGGAAAGATGGCAGCTGCAGAATGCAGAGGCGTCAGAACAGGCGGTGCATTCACGGATGTCAAGCACTATCTCGCCAACAGCACCGAGTTTATGAGGCTCCAGTCCGACAGCATTATTTCCGCAAGGGCAATAAGGGAAATATATGCAAAAGGTTTCGAGATTGCAATAAGAGAAGGCCGTCCCGATTCCATAATGACATCATACAATTTTGTGAACGGCACAAAGGCGGCCGAGCACAAAGGCATCATTGAAGGGATGCTCAGAAAGGAATTCAAATACAGAGGAGTTGTTATCACAGATTTCGGCAATGATTCAAAGAACGTTCTTGAACTTCTGGCCGACAGTGATCTGAAGATGCCTGTAGGTGAACACCAGAGCGTTACCGACGCCATAAAGGACGGAACAATTCCGATTCAAAAGGCAAGAAAGAGCGCAACAAGAGTTCTCGAAATGATAGTTCGTCACATGTAATTTCACAAAAATAGCAGACCTGAGTTTTTTCAAGTCTGCTTTTTTCTATATCAGGTTACTTGGAATTAGACTATTGCTTGCATCTATCGGGAATGGTGTCGGAAACATGCAGATAATTTCTCCCGGACCGCGTTTTAACAAGCACTCAGCAAGAAGTCTCCCTCCTCTATAGGAGGCGAGATGAATTGTGAAAAAGAGTGCAAAAAGGATTACGAAACACACAAGAAA
>CADAXH010000133.1 GCA_902791785.1 uncultured Ruminococcus sp.
GCTGCATCTGCAAAGACAAAACAGCTTAAAGAGAAAGCTCATGAAGAAGAAATCGCAGCAGCTAAAGCAGAAGCAGAAGCTAAAGCAGCTGAAGAAGCTAAAGCAGCTGAAGAAGCTAAGGCAGCTGAAGAAGCTAAGGTGGCAGCAGAACAGGCAAGAAAAGACGAAGAGCTCGCTCTTCTCAGAGAAATTGCAGCATCAGTCAGAAAATAAAAGATATGTGCGATTGTCTCTTTTGCAAAATTGTCAATGGTGACATACCGTCCGCAAAGGTTTATGAAGACGAAAAGGTGCTCGCATTCAAAGATATCAATCCGCAGGCATCAGTACATTTTCTTGTTATTCCGAAGACGCACATTGAATCTGTCGACGCAATCAACGAAGATAATTCGGACATTGTTTCGCACATTTTCAGACTGATTCCTCAGATTGCAAAAAGCACCGGAATCAAAAATGGTTATCGCGTAATAACAAACTGCGGCCCCGACGGGTGCCAGTCAGTGAAACATCTTCATTTTCATGTTCTCGGCGGAAACCAGCTGTCAGAAAAAATGGCATAAATTCAGCAAGCACGGCTACAAAAGCCGTGCTTGTCTTTTTTTCTATTCGCCTTTTTGGAGCTTTGCAAAAGTAGCCATCAGTTTTTTTGTTCCTACGTTGTCGAAGGCAATTTCGTACAGTATGTCTGCACCAATTACTTTTGCCGACATTATCGTTCCCATACCGAAGAGTATGTGTTTTACCCTTGCTCCAACTTCAAAAGCAACCATTTCACTGGGCTTTGTCATTCCGACTTTGCTGCTCGGATTTGACTGGCTCAGCAATTCTCCGGAAATTCTCGGAGCATGCCTCGGCACCCTGGTGTCGACCACGTCATTGTATATGACATTTCTTGATTTGTCCAATTCGACCTTTTTGTATTCATCGTCAATTTCATCAAGGAATCTTGATGGATTTGCAAAAGTGGTTCTTCCGTACAGAGTTCTTCCTCTTGCATATGTCATAAAGAGTTTTTCCTTCGCTCTAGTAATTGCAACATAGGCAAGTCTTCTCTCCTCCTCAAGTTCTGCGGGATCAAGTGCATTTCTGTTGGACGGGAAAAGATCCTCCTCCATTCCCGGAACAAAGACCACCGGGAACTCCAGACCTTTTGAACTGTGAATGGTCATCATGACCACTGCATCTGCTGTTGTGTCATAATCGTCTATGTCTGAAACAAGCGATACACTCTCAAGGAATCCCTGAAGCGTAGGCTCTTCATTGTCTTTTTCATAATCGATTGCTGCAGATACTATTTCTTCTATGTTCTGTCTTCTGTCTTCCGCTTCCTCATCCTTTGATGCAGAAAGCATTGCAGCATATCCGGACTTTTCAATGGTGTTCCTGATAAGGTCCGAAACGCTCAGAGTGTTCGCATCGTTTCTCAAGTCATTTATGAGGTTGATGAAAGGCTGGAATTTTGTTTTGGATTTTGAGATTGAAATGTAGTCATCCGCATGCGTCATGATTTCAAACAGGCTCTTTTCCTCAAACTCGGATATCATAACAACGGACTGCATTGTTGAGTCTCCAAGTTTTCTCTTGGGCTCATTTACTATTCTCATCAGATGGTAACTGTCGTCAGGATTTGAAATGACATACAGATAAGCAAGAATGTCTTTAACTTCTTTTCTGTCATAGAACCTGTGTGAGCCCAGTATTCTGTAAGGAGTTCCGCTCTTTACAAAAACACTTTCAAGAACGCTTGACTGTGCATTGGTTCTGTACAGAATGGCAAAATCACTGTATTTTCTTCTTTCTCTTACTATGAGATCAAGTATTTTGCTGACTATGAACCTGGCTTCGTCATTCTGGTTGTCGACCTGTTTGATGAAGACCTTGTCGCCGTCGTCTCCTTCGGTCCACAGATTCTTCCCTCTTCTGCCGTAGTTGTTTTTGATTACAGAATTGGCAGCTGACAGTATGTTCTGGGTGGATCTGTAGTTCTGTTCCAGCTTTACAATTTTAACATCGCTGAATCTGTCGTCGAAATGAAGGATGTTTTCAATTGTCGCACCCCTGAATTTGTAGATGGACTGATCATCATCTCCGACAACCATCAGGTTCCTGTGAAAACCAGAAATGCAGCATGCAAACTCAAACTGGGCATAGTTTGTGTCCTGGAATTCGTCTATTGCTATATATTTGAATTTTCTGCTGTAGTAGTCGAGAACGTCTTTGTGGTTTCTGAACAGGAGGACAGTCTTCATTATGATATCATCAAAGTCAACCGCACCGTTCTCCTCAAGTTTTTTCTGGTAAGCAGAATAGACAAGTGAACATTTCTGGAGTTTATAGTCTTCTCCAACTTCGTCGTCGTACTCCTTTGTGGTAATCAGCTTGTCCTTTGCACGACTTATCTGATTCTTTAAATACTTGACAGTGAATTCCTTTTCGTCAATATCGTATTCCTTGCAAATACCGGATATGAGCTTCTTTGAGTCGTCCTCGTCAAATACCGTGAAACCGGGAACAAGTCCGGCCTTCTCGCAATTTGATCTTAGAATCCTGAGACACATGGAATGGAACGTTCCGCACCAGATGTCCTTGGTTTCCTCACCTACAAGACTCTCCAGTCTGCTTTTCATTTCTCCTGCAGCCTTGTTAGTAAATGTTATGGCAAGAACTTCCCACGGCTTGCAGACCTTGCACGAAAACTGATCAAGATCTTCGCTTGTGACATTTCCGCTGTTTCTCAGCGCTTCAAGTTCTTTTATTTTCTTTTCGTCAATTCCGTCCGGAACTTCTTCGCTTCTGTACGCGTTTCCGTAACGCAGAATGTAACCGATTCTTTCGGTCAGTACTTTTGTTTTTCCGGATCCGGCACCGGCCAGAACCAGAAGAGGACCATTTACTGAGAATACTGCTTCTCTTTGCATGTCATTAAGAAAGCTGTACCTCAAATCAAACAATTCTCTCTTTATTCTGTTGTACTTGGTTTTTACAGAACTATCCATCTAACACTCCATTTTCTGGTCACAATATATTATTATTATACTACATGTAATTTAATTTTTCCACAAAATATAAGCGCTTATATGCAAAAAAATGCCTCCGGATTCATCTTTTTTCAGTTAAGATGATTCGGAGGCATAAACATTATTCGTAATCGTCTTCTTCGGTTTCGTCTGAAGACATCTTTTTTCTGACTACCATGTATACGGCAATTCCGGCAACCAGAACCACGGTTACAATTATCATCACAATAGGAAGCGTATAACTCTTGACCTGTTTTCCTGTGTCAACAATTACAAGCGGCGTGCCCTCCTTGATTCCTCCGAGGAAAGTACCTTTTTCATCCTTGTTGACTCTGATTGTCAGTACACCGTCCTTGTTTGTTATGTAATCTGAATTGATTGTTCTCAGTCCGTCATTTGAAACATACCAGACGGCCATTATGGAATTTGCGTAATTCTCACTGATTTTCAGCTTGATTTCATTTGCATATTCAGGTGTTCTGTATTCCTTGTCAACGTAAATCAGGAATTTTACAGAATCCACTACGGTTCCGAAGCCATTCGCTGAAATAAGATCAGCGTATTCTTTTACTTCGCTTTCATATTCTTCTTTGGACAAATGCCAGTACAGATAATATACATCCGTCGCAGCCGTTCCATCAATTACAACTACACCGTCATTATTTTCCAGAGTGACAATTGTTTTCCCGTTTTTGTCTGAAGCGATGGTTATTCTGATTCCCTCTTCTTCATTGACTCTGGTTATTGTCTTACCGTCTTCACTAAACCGTCTTCAAGACTTGTAGGCTGCTTGACAACCTGCCAGTTGCCCCATACATGGTAAGATGCATCCGAAAGCAGTTCCTTCTGCTCCGTCAGTCCGCATCTCTTGCATTCTCTCTGCTGGTATCCGTTTTCAATACAGGTAGGCTCTTTAATGGTGTGCCATTCTCCCCAATCGTGACCGAGCGCTTCAAATCCTTCACCCTCTTCGGTGTAAGAGTCGCCACAGCGTGAGCACCTGTAGGTCTTGTGTCCGGCAGTTGTGCATGTCGGAAGTACATCCTCTACCAGTTCATAACTATGTCCGCCGTGAGACGGGATTGTCTCTGTTTCAGCATATCCGCATTTTGTACAGACTCTTCTGCGCATTCCGCTTGCCGTGCAAGTTGGTTCCTGAACAACTGCCCATTCAGACATCGAGTGGCCTGTTGCCTTCAGTTCATCAGGTGTTTCAGTGTAAGAATCACCCGTAACATCGTTTGTATAAACATTGTATCCGTCTTCTGTGCAAGTTGGCTGCACGGTCTCCGTAAGAACGTATTTTCCCTTGTCTTCTTCCTCGCCGAGCTTGTATGTCATGTAGAGGTATTCGCCGTTCTCCGACTGGAAAAGAGCTATTCCCTCATCCTTTTCAGTAGCGGCCTGAACAATGTATTTCAACTTGTAGCTTTCATAATCGTCATTTGCTATAGCTTCAAACAGGTTCAGTTTTTCTGTGTCGATGTTATACGCGTAATAAACGCCGTTTTCCGGATAAACTCTATAGACGTATCCGGCAGGCAACTGAATCAGTGTGACAGTTCCGCACACATCACATACGTATTGTCCCTGTCCGGCCTGTGTTGCACTCGGGAATTTGAACAATCTTTCAATTGGAGCAGTCGTATATACATGTTCAGTCTTTTGCGTCTGCTTTGTCGCAAGTTCACTTCCGCAGATGTCGCAGTATTGTGTGAGCAATCCGTATTCTGAACAGGTAGCTTCAATTGTTGTGCGCCAAGATGTTCTTGCATGCAGGCAAACTGCAAATCCATATGTTCTGCTGAATCTGATTTCTCTTGAATTTTCTCCGCACGTGTAAGCTTTTCCATCAACCACCACATTTGATTTTTTGCCGGCTGCAATTCCCTCTGCCACATTGAATGTTACAACAAGTGTCATTGTGCAGGAAAAATCGTTTGTCTGTTTTTGAGGAATGTAGAAAGAAATGGATACAAAATACAAAGAAATCGAGTTCCAAATTGCAATGAGTTGTATTA
>CADAXH010000134.1 GCA_902791785.1 uncultured Ruminococcus sp.
GTGAGAAGAAATCTCAAATTGTTTTTCAAGGACAAGGGAATGTTTTTCTCATCCCTGATAACACCGATAATTCTTCTCGTTCTGTATGCAACTTTTCTGGCTAAAGTATACAAGGACAGCTTCAATTCCGCCTTGCCCGCAGGAATGAGCATTCCTGCTGAACTTCTTGACGGCACTGTCGTCAGTCAGCTTATCTCAGCGCTTCTTGCGGTCTCGTGCATCACGGTGTCGTTCTGTGCAAATCTTATGATGATTCAGGACAAAGCAAACGGAACAATAAAAGACTTCACGGTAACACCGGTGAAAAAGTCAATACTTGCAGCAGGATATTATATTGCCTCTGCAGCAAGCACCCTGATAGTTACTTTTACTGCCCTTGCAGTGAGTCTTGGATATCTGGCCACACAAGGATGGTATATGAGCTTTGAAGATGTTTTGTATGTGATTCTCGACGTTTTCCTTCTGACTCTGCTTGGTACAGCGTTGTCTTCATGTGTGAATTTCTTTCTCAGCACAAACGGACAGGCTTCAGCAGTCGGAACAATAATAAGTGCAGGCTACGGCTTCATATGCGGGGCATATATGCCTATTTCAAGTTTTGGCGAAGGGCTGCAGAAAGTTTTATCTTTCCTGCCAGGCACCTATGGTACATGTCTTTTGAAAAACCATATGATGCGGGGAGTGTTTGCCGAAATGGAAAAACTTGGATTTCCGCCCGAGGCTATGAAAGGAATATGCGATGGAGTTGACTTCAATATATATTTCTTCGGAAACAAGGTTTCTACAGAAGTGATGTTTGCCGTACTGGCAGGTTCCATTCTACTGTTCACAGGAATTTTCGTATTGTTCCACATGCTCAGTAAAAGGGCAAAATAGCAGCAATTGTCCCACATTTTGAACATTTGAGTCAAAGTGTGGGATTCCTTTTGGAAAAAAACGAAAAAAAGTATAGATATATTTTTAATAATATGCTATAATTCGTTGTTGCAAGCGCTGACGCGCAACATTTCAAAACGAATTTAAAAACATTAATTGGAGGAAAAGTAATGTCAACAAAATACGTTTATAAGTTTTCTGAAGGCAACGCTAACATGCGTGAATTGCTCGGAGGAAAAGGTGCAAACCTCGCTGAGATGACATCAATCGGACTTCCTGTTCCACAGGGATTCACAATCACAACAGAAGCATGCACTAAGTACTATGAAGACGGAAGAAAAATCAATCCCGAAATCATGGCAGAAATCAAACAGTACATCACATGGATGGAAGAAATCAACGGCAAGAAGTTCGGTGACAAAGAGAATCCGCTTCTCGTTTCCGTTCGTTCAGGTGCTCGTGCTTCAATGCCGGGTATGATGGATACAATCCTTAACCTCGGTCTCAATGACGATGTTGTTGAAGTATTGGCTAAAAAATCTGGCAATCCGCGTTGGGCATGGGACTGCTACAGAAGATTTATCCAGATGTTCTCAGACGTTGTTATGGAAGTTGGCAAAAAGTATTTTGAACAACTCATCGACAAGATGAAAGAAGAAAAGGGAATCAAGTACGACGTAGAACTCAGTGCTGAAGACCTTAAGATACTCGCAGGACAGTTCAAAGCTGAATACAAGGCAAAACTCGGAACAGATTTCCCGAGCGATCCGTATGTACAGCTTGACGAAGCTATAAAAGCAGTTTTCCGCAGCTGGGACAACCCGCGTGCTAACGTTTATCGTCGTGATAACGATATTCCTTACAGCTGGGGTACAGCAGTTAACGTAATGCCGATGGTATTCGGTAACCTCGGTGACACATCCGGTACAGGCGTTGCATTCACACGTGACCCTGCTACAGGTGAAAAGAAACTCATGGGCGAATTCCTTATGAATGCACAGGGCGAAGACGTTGTTGCAGGAATCCGTACTCCTATGAAGATCGAAAAAATGGGCGAAATTATGCCTGAAGTATTCGAACAGTTCAAGAAAGTCTGCAGCACTCTCGAAAAACACTACCGTGACATGCAGGACATGGAATTCACAATTGAAGACAGAAAACTTTACATGCTCCAGACAAGAAACGGAAAGAGAACAGCTCAGGCAGCTCTCAAGATAGCTTGTGATTTGGTTGACGAAGGCATGAGAACACCTGAAGAAGCAGTTCTTATGATCGATCCAAGAAACCTCGACACACTTCTCCATCCGACATTCGATGCAGCAGCTCTCAAGGCAGCTACACCTATCGGAAAGGGACTCGGTGCTTCTCCCGGCGCAGCTTCAGGACAGATAGTATTCTCAGCTGAAGATGCAAAAGCATGGAAAGCAAACGGAAAGAAAGTTGTTCTTGTAAGACTTGAAACATCTCCTGAAGATATCGAAGGAATGAAAGCAGCTCAGGGTATCCTCACAGTTCGTGGCGGTATGACAAGCCATGCAGCAGTTGTTGCACGTGGTATGGGTTCATGCTGTGTATCCGGTTGCGGCGACATCAAGATGGATGAAGAAAACAAGAGATTTGTTCTCGCAGGAAAGACATTCACAGAAGGCGACGTTATCTCAATAGATGGTACAACAGGTAACATTTATGACGGCGCTATCCCGACAGTTGATGCAAAGATTGCAGGCGAATTCGGAAGAATCATGGCTTGGGCTGATGAATTCAGAACACTCAAGGTAAGAACAAATGCTGATACTCCTAGAGACGCTAAGAAAGCACGTGAACTCGGAGCTCAAGGCATCGGTCTTTGCCGTACAGAACACATGTTCTTCGAAGCTGACAGAATCGAACCATTCCGTGAGATGATCTGCTCAGATACAGTAGAAGAAAGAGAAAAGGCTCTCGATAAGCTTCTCCCGCTCCAGCAGGGCGACTTCGAAAAGATTTACGAAGCTCTTGAAGGAACACCTGTTACAATCAGATTCCTTGACCCACCGCTCCATGAGTTCGTTCCTACTGAGGAAGCTGACATAGTTGGACTCGCAAAGAAGATGGGCAAACCCGTTGAAGCTATTAAGAACATTATTTCCGGATTGCATGAAGTTAACCCGATGATGGGACATCGTGGATGCCGTCTGACAGTTACATATCCTGAAATCGCAGTTATGCAGACAAAGGCTGTCATCCGTGCAGCTATAAACGTTCAGAGAAAACATCCTGAATGGAAGATGGTTCCTGAAATCATGATTCCTCTTACATGCGAAGTTAAGGAATTCAAATATGTCAAGGACATCGTAGTTGCAACAGCTGACGCTGAAATTGCAAATTCTGACGTAAAGGTTGAATACCAGGTAGGTACAATGATCGAAATTCCGAGAGCTGCTCTTACAGCTGACGAAATTGCAAAAGAAGCTGACTTCTTCTGCTTCGGAACAAACGACCTTACCCAGATGACATTCGGTTTCTCAAGAGACGACGCAGGCAAGTTCCTCGGAGCTTACTATGACAGAAAGATCTTCGAAAACGATCCGTTTGCTAAACTCGACCAGACAGGCGTAGGCAAACTTATGGAAATGACAATCAAACTCGGCAAACCTGTAAATCCGAAACTCCATGTTGGTATCTGCGGCGAACACGGCGGCGATCCTACATCAGTTGAGTTCTGCAACAAGATAGGTCTTGATTACGTATCATGCTCACCATTCAGAGTACCGATCGCAAGACTTGCTGCTGCTCAGGCTGCAATCAAGGACAGAAAATAAACAATTCCTCTGATTATTGAATAGCATTGCCCGACTTTCGGGATTCCCTGGGAGTCGGGCAAATTAATTAATTTTTGTATGCGAGGGC
>CADAXH010000135.1 GCA_902791785.1 uncultured Ruminococcus sp.
TACTTTTTGTATATCTTGTCTCCCTGCAGGCTGTCCTCTTTTAAACCTTCAATTCTGATATCCGATCCAAGGCAGTTCATAGCCTCAAAGAAAGCCGCATTTGAGTAGTCGCCTTCAACCACACTGTCTCTGCTGCTGTAGAACTGATTTCCTTTTATGCAGATAACAGCTTCTTCAGTCCACTCTGCTGAAATACCAAACGAATTTACAGCATTCAATGTCATGTCTATATATGACCTGCTGTTGATTTTCCCTTCAAAAACGATTCTGCTGTCCCCGTCAAGAAGAGGAAGAGCAAAGATCAGTCCGCTTGCAAACTGGGAACTTATTTCTGACGAGATGACAAATGTTCCGGGTTTGAGTTTTCCTTCCAGCCTCAGTTCGCTGTCGCTCTTTGAAAAGACAATTCCGTTTTCTCTGCATATTCTTTCGTACTCGTCAAGCGGCCTTGAAAGGAGTTTTCTGCTTCCCGTGAAAACCGGTCTCACTCCGATGGCAAGACTGATAGGGATGAAGAATCTCAGCGTGCTTCCGCTCTCCCTGCAGTCGAGTCTGCAGTCTGTTTGGTATCTCCCGCAGTTTTCTGCCGCAACTGAACTTTCATAGGCTGTTGTTTTTACACCCAGAGCATTCAGGCAGTCGATTGTCGCCAATATGTCATTTGAAAAGGAGACGTTGTCCACAACGCTTCTGCCCTGCGCCAGACCTGAACATATGAGAAGTCTGTGCGCCATGCTCTTTGAAGGCGGAGCAGTAAACGTCCCTCTTGCTTTACCTGCAGTTATTCTTGTCAGCATCTGCTCTCTCCGTTGTAACTCAAAAGCGCGTCGACGGCTTCAATATACCCGTCTGTCCCGTGACCTTTTATTGTCTTGAAACAATACAGGCCTGCGTAGCTGATCTGTCTGAATTTCTCACGGGAATCAACGTCCGATACATGCACTTCAACAGCAGGCATTCCCACTGCTTTCAAAGCGTCCAGAATCGCAATGCTCGTGTGAGTATATGCGCCCGGATTGATCACGATGCCGTCAAACTGCATATACGCCTGCTGAATTTTGTCTACGATATCCCCCTCGTGGTTGGACTGGAAAACTTCAACATCAGCACCGTTCTTTTTGCAGTATTCCTCAATTCTCCTGACAAGGGAGGCATAAGTCTCTTTTCCGTAGATATTCGGCTCCCTTATTCCGAGCATGTTTATGTTCGGCCCATTGATTACAAGTATCTTTTTTATTTTGCCTGTTGACATATTCTATCCGCCGTTTCTTCGACTGTTCCGTCATCCGGTATTATTCTGTCGGCAGTCGATCTGTAAATAGCTATTCTTTCGTCGTATCTCATCTTGAGCGATTCGTATGAAGACGACAATGGTCTGTCGCTTGTGGGCTGGAGTTTTTCAAGTGAACGGTTGAGGAAGTATATCCTTCCGTTGATTTTCATTTTTTCAACATTTTCCGCTCTGAGCACCGCTCCTCCGCCTGTCGCAATCACGCATCCTGTTCTTGCCGATGTCTCCGCAACTACGACGGACTCGGCTTCCCTGAACTGGGTCTCGCCGTATTTCTTTATATAATCACCGGCAGAAACATTGTATTTTTCTTCAAAATATTCGTCAAGGTCTATGAATTCTTTGTTCAGTCTTTTGGCAACAACTTTTCCTATTGTTGTTTTTCCCGAGCCTGGCATGCCGGTAAGAACAATATTGAGTTTATCCATATATACGGCGCTGTACAATTTCTGAGTAGTGCCGTAGGGGTATGTTTTTCCCATAAACAGTTCAGAACTCTTTACAGCCTGTGAGACAAGCATATACAGCCCGTTGCATGCACTGACTCCGAGTTTGGATGACCTTATTACAAGTCTTGTCTTCAGAGGATTGTATATGACATCCACTACCCCTCTGAGTTTCAGAAACAGACCCGGATCTATAGGAAGACTGTCGATGTCAGGATACATTCCGACTGGTGTCGTATTTATAATGTATTCTGCATCCTTGAACTTGTCTTTCTGGTCGTAAGTATAAACGCCTTCCTGCGCTGTTCTGCTGACCTTAAGCACTTTTGATGCACCGAGGCTTTTGCACACGCACTCGGCAGTTTTGCTTGTTCCGCCTGTTCCGAGAATCAGGA
This sequence comes from uncultured Ruminococcus sp., assembly GCA_902791785.1. Taxonomy (GTDB): domain Bacteria; phylum Bacillota; class Clostridia; order Oscillospirales; family CAG-272; genus CAG-841. Next base: position 2,133 of record CADAXH010000135.1, read on the forward strand.
CCTTCCTGCCCGTCAGACTCATATTCTGTGACAGGATAAGATTTTTCAGCCCGAAGAAGTCTGTATTGTATCCGTATAATTTCCCGTCCACGTTGACTATTGTGTTGACAGCGCCCATACTCTTTGCTTCTTTACTGATATAGTCAAGATGAGGAATTACTTTTTCCTTATACGGAATTGTAACGTTTATCCCTATAAAATCCTTTTTTGTCATGAATTCATCGAGCTTGTCCTTCGGAATTTCAACAATTTCATACTCTTTGTTTCCGAGCATCTCGTGAATTTCTTTTGAAAAACTGTGACCCAGCTTTTCACCTATGAGTCCGTATCTCATTTCTTGTCTCCGCGATTAATTATCCTTGTAAAATCCAATCCGTAAGTCTGGCTGAGAATATCGCAGACTATCACTGCTGTCAAAGCGTCAATGACCGGACACACCCTGTGCGCAATGCATGGATCGTGTCTGCCTTTGATTGTGAGCTCTGCATTTTCGTTCTTTTTTATGTCTATTGTATCCTGTTTTTGTCCGATTGACGGAGTTGGCTTTATTGCACATCTGAATGTAACAGGCATTCCGTTTGAGATGCCGCCGTTGATTCCTCCGCTGTAGTTGGTTTTGGTTACAATTCTTCCGTCCGAATATTCGAACCGGTCATTAGCTGTACTTCCGGTCATGTCTGCTATAGCAAATCCAGCGCCGAATTCAACTCCCTTGATTGCCGGAATCGAGAACAAAGCATGAGAAAGCTGACTTTCAATCGAATCAAAGAATGGTTCACCGACACCGCATGGAATATTCAAAACCGCAGTTTCAGAAATGCCGCCAACTGAATCGAGATTTGTTTTTGCTTTCTCGATTTCTTTGATGATCTTCTCTGCCGCCTTGTCGTCAAGCACAGGAAAATCTTTGTTTTTCAGACAATCTATGTCTTTTTCGGCATCAGCAAAACCTCTGTCGCTCAATCCTGCACATTTGCTCAAATGAGTTCCTATTTTTATTTCAATCTCATCGAGCGCAGCCTGTGCAACAGCTCCCGCTGTTACGATTGCCGCAGTGAGCCTTCCTGAAAAATGCCCTCCGCCTCTGTAGTCCTCAAAACCTTTATATTTTACATGAGCGGTATAGTCTGCATGAGACGGTCTCATTCTGCCGTCCATTTCTTCGTAAACCGAGTCGTCTACGTCTTTATTCGGAATGACAATGCAGATTGGTGATCCGGTAGTATATCCGTTGAAGACTCCGCTTACAATTTCGAATTCGTCTTTTTCCACTCTTGAAGTTGAGAATGTGCCCCTTGGACGCCTTTTTGCAAGAGCTTCTTCTACTCGCTTGTCTTCAATTCTGATTCCCGATGGCATACCATCAAGTACTGCACCTATTGCCTTGCCGTGGCTTTCGCCGAAAATGGTAAGGGATACATTGTGGCCGATTGTGTTTCTCATAATTACCTCTTGACTGAGTTGAGTCTCTTGGTCAGTTCTTCTGCTGTAAGATCTTCTATTTTGTACTCACCGATTCTGTCTACAATAACAGAGCTTATCTTTCCGTTTCCGGTTGCTTTCTTGTCGTGGACAATGGCTCCCATAACTTTTTCGGTATCAAAG
>CADAXH010000136.1 GCA_902791785.1 uncultured Ruminococcus sp.
AAAGATGAACCTTGCAAACTTCATGCAGATGCAGATCTATTCTGCAATTGCATCCCTGGCGCTCGGAATGGATATACTTAAAGAAGAAAAAGTTAAAGTTGACCTCGTCTACGGTCACGGCGGATATTTCAAGACTCCCATTATCGGACAGAAGGCAGTGAGTGCACTTGTAAACGCACCTGCAGTCGTCATGGACAATGCGGGTGAAGGCGGAGCGTGGGGAATAGCACTGCTGGCAGTATATATGCTGAAGAAAAAAGGAACACTGTCAGAATTTCTGAACGGACTCATGTCGGACGTCAAAAGAACGACGGTGAACGCTGACGAAAAAGACAAAATCAAATTTGACAATTTCATGAAGAACTATAAGGCGGGACTGCCTGCAGAAAGACTTATATCCAAGATCTGATTATCCCGGAGGAAACCATGTACAAGAGCTGTTTTGAGTTTAAGCTTACACCCGAAGAAGTGCCGAGCATGGGAATAATGTATGTAGACCACGAAAAGAACGGCAGGAGCGGACATCTCAGCCATGCGCTGGTAAGGTACAGAAAAGACGCCATAATGTCTTTCTATTCAAACTGTTCAGGCAAAAGAAACAAATGGGCACCCGGCCACAACGGATTCGGATGGCTCGAATACAGGAAATCTTTTGACTACGGTTTAACCTGGACCGATCCCGAAGTGTTCAGATATTCCTGGGACTCTTTTCTGAACGAACCTTTCACAGTCAGCTGCGAAAAGGCCGTGTCAACGCAGGAGAATGAAATAGTGGCTCTCTGCATCAGGAATGTAAACCCGAACGGCTGGGAGCCTTACCTTGAACCCGTAGTTGTGAGAAGCGAAGACGGAGGCGACACCTGGTCTGAACCTGCGCTCATGTGTGACAAAAAGGGAAGAATATATGATGCAATCGTAAAAGACGGCGTCATCTATGTACTCATGCTCGCAGGCGAAGATTTCTGGCCAAAGAATCCTGAAGACAGATATTTCATATACAGAAGCGAAGACCACGGAAAAACATTTGTTCTTCACAGCGAACTGCCGGGGGATACCGCGGGAAAATCTTACGGAAGCATGGTCATAAGAGAAGACGGGTCTCTCGTCTGCTACAACTACAACTCAAATGACGAATTCAATATGGACTACCATGTCAGCCATGACATGGGCAAAACCTGGAGCGAGAGCGGAAAGAGCTATTGTGCAAAGAGAATACGAAACCCACAGGTATGCAGAGTTAAGAGCGGTTATCTTCTCCACGGAAGATCGGGCTGCAACGGAACAGAACTTCCTATGAATTTCGTTCTGTATACAAGCCTTGACGGAATCCACTGGGACGAAGGACTGTTCATATGCGAACACAAGACAGCAACAGCATATTATTCAAACAACCTTGTTATGGACATGGACGACGGAAGCCAGAGAGTACTGATTCAGTCATCTGTTCCGTATTCTAAGGGAGGAGTCAACATAAGCCACTGGTTTGTGGATATCAAGTAAGATGTTTAAAAATGTTGAATGGCTGAGAGACGCCGTATTTTATGAGATATATCCCCAGTCTTTCTATGACTCAAACGGAGACGGAATAGGAGACCTGAAGGGAATAGAAGAAAAACTGGATTATGTGAAGTGGCTCGGATGCAATGCAATATGGATAAATCCGTTCTATGAGAGCCCTTTCGGCGACGCCGGTTACGATATTACCGACTTTCGGAAAGTTGCACCGAGATACGGTACAAATGAAGATTTCGAGGCTTTGTGCAGAAGTGCCCACGAAAAAGGAATAAGGATCCTCTGCGATCTTGTTCCGTGTCACACTTCAATTGAACACAGGTTTTTCAGGGAATCTTCAAAAAAAGAAAAGAACGAGTATTCGGATTTTTACATCTGGTGCAATGATCCGGGGTCTGAATATCCTCATCTGAACAAGAGAAAATACGAGAGGGACGATAGGTATCTCTGCAGTTTTTATGCAATCCAGCCCGCCATTAACTACGGGTTCTACGAAGTGACCGAAGACTGGCAGATGGACATGAACAGCGAAATCTGCTTAAACAATCAGAAAAAGCTGATTGATGTCATGGACTACTGGATATCTCTCGGTGCAGACGGGTTCAGGGTCGATATGGCCAAAGACATCATAAAGTCCGATCCGAAAAGAGAAGGAACAAAGCTTTTCTGGCAGAAAATAAGGCAGTATCTTGACGACAACCATCCGGATATTGTCCTCATTTCCGAATGGAGCCGCGGAAACGAAGCGGTTGACGCGGGATTTCACATGGACATGTTTTTGTCCGGAGGCTCACTGTTCAGGAATGAGAAACCGGAAGAGAACTATTTCAATTATTTCAGAAAAGAAGGAAAAGGAATTCTCTCAAGATTCTCTGACGATTACATTAATATATATGAGCACATAAAAGGCAGGGGATACTGGTCGCTTGTCAGCGGAAACCATGACCAGCCGAGAATCTCAAAAGGCAGAGACGACGAAGAACTCAAAACACTGATGGCCTTCATACTGACTATGCCTTCCCCTCCCATAATTTATTACGGCGACGAAATAGGAATGAGATTCATTGAAGGAATCGACAAGGAAGGTTCGCAGACTTCAAGAGGCGGATCCAGGACACCAATGCAGTGGGAAGACGGAAAGAAGAACAAAGGCTTCTCAACTTCGGACGATCCTTATCTGCCAGCCGACAACTCCGAAGGATCTCCGAGCGTGGATAAACAAAAAGGAAAAGACGATTCACTTCTTGAATATACAAGAAAAATGACGTCGCTTAAACACAGTCACTCCGCTTTCTTTGCAGATTCGGATTTCAGGTTCATGGACAGGAAAATGAACTATCCGCTGTGGTACGAGAGAAAGAGCAGTGATGAGACAATAAGAGTTGTCATCAATCCTTCCGGGAAGAAAATGACGATTAAGGAAACGGAAAACATAAAAGAAATACTGGAATGCAGGAATGCTTCACTTGACGGGAATGCAATAACCCTGACGGGCTTGTCGGTATTCATTTACACTGTCTGAGTGCATTTTAAAGAGAGTATTTCTACCACTTGCTCCCGGTTTTCTACCACTTGCATCAAAACTGTTTACATTGCGTTTTGCATGAACTAAAATGTGCTTGTCAAAAGGAAGTTGACCCTTTGCAAGACTAACTTGAGAGGTCAGATATGAAGATCAGTTTGGAAATAAAACCAGATAGCGAACAGGAAATCATAATAAGAGTTCCGAATATCGACGAAAACACTCTGGCCCTTCAGGATGCCATCATGAAGCTGGTCAACAATCCGGGTGAAATATCTCTCGGAGAAAAAGACAACGAGACTTTTGTAGCTGTCAAAGAACTTTTGTTCTTTGAAACAGTGGACGGTGAAGTATATGCAAACACGGCGACGCAGAGTCTTGTATGTCACAAAAAGTTATACGAACTGGAGAGCAATCTTCCTCCATACTTTGTAAGATCTTCAAAGAACGGAATCGTCAATGTGATGAAGATCCGCAGTATACAGAGATCCGTTACTGGTGTGGGTGAAGTGACATTTTTTTCTTCAGCAAAGAAAACAAATCTTTCCAGAATGTATTACCAGAATGTCCGGGACAAGATTCAAGAAATGAGGTTGGGAAAGTCAATAACCCATGATTGAAATCACGGGCTTGAAAAAGCAAGTGAAGAAATCAGCTACGGAAGTAGATTGTTGACTACCCTAAGTCTTGAGACAAAGA
>CADAXH010000137.1 GCA_902791785.1 uncultured Ruminococcus sp.
CCGTAGCTGATTTCTTCACTTGCTTTTTCAAGCCCGTGATTTCAATCATGGGTTATTGACTTCTCTGAATTCATCAAGTGCTTTTTTTGTTTCTTCGTTTGGAGAATCAGATTTTAAACCAAGCTTGATTACTGCACAGGTGTCGCCAGTCTCTTTGTTTTTCAGGACGACATAAAGTGAATCATCTTCTTTTGCATAAAAGCTTTCAGCTACGGAGCCAAGAGGCAGCTGCTTTCTGAAATTGATTATGAACTCGTTGGGTTCATTTATATACATCGCATAATCCGGAATGGCCATGTATGCAAGTTCCAGGTATTTTACGTTGTTCAGATGATTGTGTATGTCCGTGAGATTTCTGCTGATGAGAAAATCTGAAGATTTCGTCATATTGTCAGGGGCAAACAGTTTCGGAACGCCAACTTCTTCGAATGCTTTGTGGTCCGGTTCTGCGTCATATGCCCTGACAAGCTCCGGTGTCACTCTTGTAAGACTCTTGTCTTCAATATTTATATGTGCCCAGCCTGAAGATGCAATAATGCATCTGCTGCCTTCTTCATCAAGTATTTCAAATTCTCTGACCGACGTAATTCCGTGAATGACTCTCGCCCATGTGCATACTTTTATTTTCTCGGAATATTTCGGTCTCCTTATTACTTTGACAAGATAACCGGTCAGTATCCATGCTGTTTTGGAATTCAGAACATTTTCGCCCGCAAGATTTCCGTGAAAACACGCGATGTCTTCAAAAATTTTCAGTATTGAGTCGTTTGTGAGTTCAAGTCTGGCATTTACCTGACTGTATCCCACAGAAGTGTCTATTGTGAATATCATAAAATTCCTTTCAGAAAACAAAGAGCAAAACAACCGGTTCGGGCTGCTTTGCTCTGACTTTTGTTTACATGCAGGTGTATCCGCCGTCAACAGCGAGATTTACGCCTGTAACATAACTTGAAGACGGAGAAGCGAGGAATATCGCTGCAGAGTCAAGTTCGCCTTCGTTTCCGTATCTCTCTTCAGGAATCATTGTCTTTGCATTTGCCTGGAAGAAATCAGAATCAAGAGTAGCTCTTGTGAGGTCTGTGTAGAAGTATCCCGGACAGATAGAGTTTACTGTGATGTTGTATTTTCCCCATTCAGCAGCAAGTGCTCTTGTCAGGTTGACTACGCCGCCCTTTGCAGCATGGTAAGGTGAACTTCCTGCAATCTTGTTTCCTACAAGTCCGTACATGGAAGCTATGTTGATGATTCTTCCGTATTTAGCGCCGATCATTGCCTTTTTGGCAACAGCTCTGGCAACTCTGAATGTTCCGAAGAGGTCGATGTTCATCTCGTCGTGGAACTGCTCGTCTGTAATGTCTTCTGCCGGTGCAACTGCTCCTGTACCAGCGTTGTTGATCAGGATGTCGATGCGTCCGAATTTAGCCATTACTTCGTCTACCATGGCATCAACCATAGCTGTGTCTGTTATGTCGCATTTCACTGCAAGAGTCTTTACACCGTAAGTTTCGGCGATCTCCTTTGCAACTGCTTCAATTTTGTCCTGTCTGCGTGCTACTGCAACAATTGCTGCTCCCTGATTTGCAAGGGCTTTGGCCATCTGGACACCGAGGCCTGCAGAACATCCGGTTACAATTGCAACCTGTCCTGAAAGATCAAAATAGTTTTTCAAAATATTTCTCCTTAAATAGATTTCATTATGATGAAATCATAACATAATAAGGATGCTTTTTCAATTGTCAAAGTGGTATAATTGTTGTTGAAGAAATGACGGGAGATTAGTGCAAATGCCGAAAATAAACAAAATAGAAAAAATGACAGACAACAGATACCTCAATATGTACAGGTACAAAGTTGAAAACGAAAAGGGACACAAAGGCGACTACTTCGTTGCAAGCAGAGCAGAGTCTGTTGAAAAACTTAAAATAAACGGAAGCAGAAAGGATACTGATGCCGTCATCATATATGCCCTCTACGGAGAAAATCACGACAGAGTAGTTCTTGAAAAACAGTACAGATACCCGATTGGCGGATACATTTACGAGTTTCCCGCAGGTCTTATTGACAAAGGTGAAACATACAGACAGGCTGCGGTCAGGGAGATGCACGAAGAAACAGGACTGGACCTTGAAATAAAAGAGTGCGACCCGATGTTTGAAAATTCCAGATATACTTCTGTCGGAATGTCCGACGAGTCCGTCTCCATAGTTTACGGATATGCCAGAGGAAATGTCAGCTCCGACTATATGGAGTCGGAAGAAGACATAAAAGTTGTTCTGGCCGACAGGAAAGAAGTTGGGAGAATCCTGAAAGAAGAGGAAGTGTCGATGAATTGTGCATATCACTTAATGCACTTTCTGACTGACGAGGAACCATTTTCTTTTCTTGACAATAACAAAGTGATGTAGTAAACTAATAAAGTAATAAAAATAGTCAATAATCATTGACGTATTTCACACAAGGAGTTTAATATGAAGAGAATTAAAACACTCAAAACACGTAATCTCTGTGCCAGCACAAAGAACGGCGGATGCGGCGAATGCCAGACATCATGCCAGTCAGCTTGCAAGACAAGCTGCGGTGTAGCAAATCAGAAATGCGAAAAGGCCGGAAAATAATCTTAAACGATTCCAAAAAGAGAGGCGCGATCTTTTTCGCGCCTTTTCAATTAACTCAATATTAGCAGGTGTATTATGCATCATCAATACAAATTAAACGGATACAATATTGTTCTTGATACATGTTCGGGAGCTGTTCATGTTGTTGACGACGTGGCATATGACGTAATCGAAATGTATCAGAGCCGCTCCAGGGAAGAAATAATAAAAGAACTGCTCACAAAATATGCAGATACTGAAGGTGTGACGGAAGAGGATCTGTCAGACTGTTATGACGACGTAACTGAACTCAAAGAGAACGGACAGCTGTTTACTCCGGACAATTATGAAGATCTGGCGGGAGTATTCAAAGAGAGATCGGGAGACGTTGTCAAAGCGCTGTGTCTTCATGTTGCCCACACGTGCAACCTGAACTGTTCATACTGTTTTGCAAGTCAGGGCAAATACCACGGAGACAGGGCTCTGATGTCTTTTGAAACCGGAAAGAGAGCCCTGGACTTTCTCATAGAGAATTCCGGAACCAGGACAAACCTTGAAGTGGACTTCTTTGGCGGCGAGCCGTTAATGAACTGGGATGTTGTGAAAAAACTTGTTGAATACGCAAGAAGTGTAGAAAAACAGCATCACAAAAACTTCAGATTCACACTGACGACAAACGGCGTTCTCATAGACGACGACGTCATAGATTTCTGCAACAGAGAAATGAGCAATGTTGTACTCAGTCTCGACGGCAGAAAAGAAATACATGACAGATTCAGAGTAGATTATGCCGGAAACGGAAGTTACGACAAGATAGTTCCGAAATTCCAGAAACTGGTAAAAGCCAGAGGCGGAAAGAACTATTACATGAGAGGAACATTCACTCATGCCAATCCTGATTTCACGAATGACGTTTTCCACATGGCTGACCTGGGATTTACAGAACTCAGCATGGAACCTGTTGTGTGTGCTCCGAACGATCCTTCAGCACTGACTGAAGACGACATTAAAGTCGTAATGGAGCAGTATGAAATACTCGCAAAAGAGATGATCAAAAGAGATAAAGAGGGAAGAGGTTTCACTTTTTATCACTACATGATAGACCT
>CADAXH010000138.1 GCA_902791785.1 uncultured Ruminococcus sp.
ACTGAAAAAGCTGGAAGGCGGGACTGTCACAATAAAAACTTATGAAAATGACAAAGATTATGTTATTGAAATAATTGATGATGGAGTAGGATTCAATCCTGATGCCCTCAATACAAGAGACAACAATCATGTGGGTCTGAACAATATAGGATACAGAATCAGAAAAATGTGTGATGGCGACATCAGAATAACCAGTGCATCAGACAAGGGCACGGATATTGTTGTCACCGTCAGAAAGATGAGGTAGTTTGTGAGAGTTCTATTGGTAGATGATGAAAAACTGCAGCTTATCCGTCTTGAAAACGAAGTGAAAAAAGTTCTGACAGACGAATGTGAGATTCAGAGCTATTCAAATCCGGTAGAAGCAAGTAAATACATTGAAACCAACAAAGTAGACATTGCTTTTCTGGACATAGAAATGCCCATAATAAACGGGATAAAACTTGCAAAAATCCTGAAATCGTCCAATCCTTTGGTAAACATTATTTTTGTCACAGCATATGACAATTATGCCATGAACGCATATCAACTCCATGCATCGGGTTATCTGAGCAAACCGGTAAATGAAGAAAAAATAAGAACTGAACTGGACAATCTCCGCTATCCCGTAGAAATAAACAGCGGGAAGAAACTTCAGATTAAATGCTTCGGCAATTTTGATCTGTTCTATGACGGAAAACCGGTCAAATTCGCAAGAAAGAAATCCAAGGAACTGTTTGCATATCTCGTTGACCGGGAAGGATCGGCCGTGAACATCAACGAACTGAATGCAGTTCTGTGGGAAGAAGATCATAAATCCTACTGCCGCAATCTCATAGCAGATATACAGCAAACCCTGAAAAAAGAAGGCATAAACAATGTTTTCGTCAAACGTTTCAACGAGTGCTACATAAATGTTGACAATGTTTACTGTGACGCTTATGAATACAAAAAGAATAATCCCGATGCCATCAGGATGTTCAGAGGTGAGTATATGATTCAGTATTCATGGCCTATATTTGACGGACTCAGCAAAGAAGATTATTAATATTTTTAAAGTGCAAAAAATGGATCAAAACCACTTTTTGCACTTTTTTGTGGCATATTTGTTGCAGCTGGGATAGTATAATGAATGTAATCTGAGATAATAACGCACCATTTCTCTTAATGTCATGGTCAAAGTATTATAAAGCTCAAAAGATTCACATAGAGGAGGTAAGGCTATGCACCGCCCGACTGAAATTACGGGCGTCCAAGCCTGAAGATTATGAAAATCTTAAAAATGATTATTTCTGTATTGCTGGCAACAATTATCGTGATTACTCCGGTATACGCAGCTCCAAGAAGAACCAAGTACGTTAGCGATGTAATGATTGCATACGGTGACACCAAGGACGATGCAATTGAGTGGCTGAGAGAAGCCGGATTCACAGATTATGTTGATGCTGATCTGAACAAGAATTCAGAATCCATGTATGACACCGGAAGAGTTGTTATTCTCGGATATAAAACGACATATAACGTTGATGAGGCTATAACAGACCTTGCGCTTATGAATATGGAGGGCGGATACAGCTACACTTCATATACACAGATGCTGGAAAAGAAAAAATCGGAAATTGCTGACTTTGTCAATGAGTTTTCAAGTGCGCTTCAGGAGTACAGACAAAACTATGCTGCAGGAAACAAGAGAGCAATTGCGGCTCATAATCTGCTGAACGAATTCATCGACGATGATACAGGAAAGAAACTCGGAGACCTTTTATTGAATCCAATGGTGGAAGAACTTGAACCCGGAAAATATGATTCACTCCTTCCCGAGCAGCGTAAAAACCACGCAGATTTCACCACAATTATGCTTCAGGGAAATGCAATGGCTGTCGTTTCAATTGAAAGAATCGTGTCTATGGCAACTGATACAAGTTCTGACACCTGGCTTGACAGATTATCCATGCTGGGACCTGACGGCCTGCTGGAAAAGTATGTTAATGAAGGTTTTTCAACGAGAGAAGCCCTGAAGGAAATTACACTTGATTACAGTGACACAGCGGATATATTGCTTGCACAGTGGGACGAATTGCAGGAAATGTTCACCATGTACAAGAATACCAACCTGACGCTAAACGATTCAGAAGAAGTCATCGAGAACTACTTCAATAAACATGTCGAACTTGAAATAAAAGACTGGGCATTCGTTGCTGCCTTTTATGATAGTCTCGCCACAATTCCTTACGGCGAAGACGAAACAATGCTTGATTTGTTTACTATGCCGAAAGAGGAACTGGAAGAAGACGAGTATTATCAGTTGTGCACAATCGCATCTGTATTATCTCCTGGACAAAAATCAACCCTTTCCTTCATCTCGCTTGCGCAGTTACTCAATATAGGTGTTGGCGGAAATGATGCAGAGGCATGGATTCAGGCGGATCAGCGCGCAATGGAGATTGCTCATGACGTGTCCGAAGATTATGGTGAAGGTACTGGTTCTGCAGACCCTATCAGTTTATATACCGGTGTCGACAGATCGTTATTTGAAGGCGATATAGCTCTTACAAACGATGCGCTGCGCAAAGAATCAAAAGAAAATTCCGGTTTTTACAACGGAAAAGTTCTTGGCATTAACTTAAGAAAACTGCGCAACATTTTTCTTGCAATCAGTGTTGGATGCGCAGTTGCAGTGTTGGCAATCCACAAAGTAATAATTCCTGTTATTTGGAAGGTAGTACCCCTGAAATATGTACGTCCATATCCTTACTTCAGCATTGACAGAAGATTTTTGATAGCAGACAAATTCAGAGATGCTTCAAAGTATTTATCAATTGCAGGAGTCATTCTGTGCACTGCAGGTCTTATCATGACGGTCTACGACCTTATCAGATACTACGAAAATGAGTATGTACCGATTCCTGACAGAATAGTCGATGAAAAAGTTGTTGAGGGATCATACAATTCTGTATATGTGTATTACAAAGTTGCTCCTTGCAACCGTCAGAATTATTATGATAACAATCCATCCGTCAGCCTGAAAGATCAGGAAAAGATCATGGCTAAACTTGAAAATGACAACGACATTCATGCCGATCTCGGAAAGGTATGGTTATCTCTCTACTATTCAAAAGATAAAGAAGCAGGAAAACCGGTAACGGCAGATTTTGTTGTCAGCAAGAAAAACAACGTCCTGGGGTACAAGGCTCTCCATTTGTTCGGACAGGCAGATGCTGTAAATCTCAGTGACCCAAAATGGTGTTACACCGACGAATTACTGAGAAACATCTTCTCTTCCAAAGCGGATCCGATTTATGTATTTTACGGAGTTGATACAGGCTCGTCTCTCGCTTCATCATCGTTCTCAACCGGTCTTATTGCTCTGTTCATTGGCGGAGGAATAATAGTTGGAGCCGCAGGCGGTGTATTGGTGACAAGTATTGTAATCAAAAACAAGAAAAAGGAAACACAGAGCCAACAATAACTTCAAAAGGCATTGCATGCTGAAAAAGCAGGCAATGCCTTAAATAATGCTTTTTAAATTCATGTTCCGATACTCGACAAGGGTTGACTATATTGTCGATAATGTTGTATACTTTTTTGAGTTGAAGAATTAAAAATGAATCATCAATCAAACAACTGACAGTACTCTGTTTAATGTATGAAGAACGAAAGACGCATTATTTTGTCAAAAAGTTTACCCATTTTTTCTGGTACAGAATTGTTGCAACTCCCATTGCATTCTTTTATCTGAAGATTAAGTTTCATCACAAGATAGTGAACAAAAAAACACTTAATACACATAAAAAAACGGGATGTTTCATGTTTGGAAATCATACACAGCCGACAGGCGACGCTGTAATTCCCACAATGATCACAACCCCTAATGATGCATACGTTATAGTGCATCCAAACAACGTTTCAATGCCCTATCTGGGAAGAGTAACACCTTCGATGGGCGCCCTTCCGCTTCCCGATACATTGAAAGCAACCAGAAACTTTAACAAAGCAATTGAAACAAGACTTAATGAAAATCGCGTAGTTGTAATTTATCCGGAAGCGCATATCTGGCCTTACTATACAGGCATCAGACCGTTCACGGACAAATCATTTTATTATCCAGTAAAATACAAAACGCCGACATTCTGCTTCACAAACACATATCAGAAAAGGAAATTCGGCTCAAAACCAAAACTTGTCACATATGTGGACGGGCCATTTTTTCCAAAAAACGGCCTGACAGAACAGGAACAGAGAAAAGACCTGAGAGATCAGGTGTACAACTGCATGAAAGAACGAAGCAAAAAGTCGACCGTAACCGTGATTGAGTATCGAAGAAAGGAACAATCGTGATCAATATTTTATTTGCCGGAAACAAGGGTGTTTTTGATGGTATACTGACATGCTCTCTTTCAATTCTTAAGAGAAGCAACCTGGAAGAGCCGCTCAGAATATTCGTCCTCACCATGGATGTTTCACACCTCAAAGACTCATATGTCCCGATTGAAGACAGACAAATTGCTTTTCTTGACTGTGTAGTAAAAGAGTATAACCCGGAAAATTCCGTTGAAAAAATAGACGTAACGCATTATTATATGGATGAGTTTTCGGGCTGTCCGAATGAAAGCGCATACTGCTCGCCATATACACTCATTCGTTTGTTTGCCGACAAAATCAGTATTCTGCCTGACAAGCTGCTTTATCTGGATGCGGACATAATGTTCAACAGAGACATAAGACTGCTGTACAATATTGATGTATCTGATGTAGAATATGCGGCAGGCAGGGATCACTACGGCAAATATCTGATTCAGCCAAACTACATAAATGCAGGAGTACTGCTTTTCAACCTTAAACACATGCGTGAAACAGGAATATTTGAAAAAGCGCGCACCTGGATAAAAACAAAGAAACTTGTTTTTGCCGACCAAAGTGCACTGATCCGTTCCACAACGAAGAAAAAAGTACTGCCTCAAAGATTCAATGATCAAAAATTTTTGCATAAACACACTGTTGTAAGACACTTTTCCAAGAGATTGTTCTGGCTCCCATATCCTCACACTGCAAACATCAAGCAGTGGCATGTAAGTCAGGTTCATAAGGTGTTCCATTACTATGTCTTCGACGACATCCTGTACGAATATATCTACCTCAGAGAAAAGTACAACAGAGGAGAAAATAATGGATAAAAAATCAATACATATTTTTTATGCGTGTGATGAGAACTTTTCCAAGTTTACTCTGGTTTCAATCGTTTCTTTGATAAAGAACGCATCTAAAAACTATCAGTATCACATCCATATACTGAATTCAGACATTACCCGCAAGACAGCCAAATCTTTCACTTCTCTTTCTGATGAGAATTTCAAGATTTCGATGGATGATGTTACAGTTTATCTCAACTCGATAAAAGACAAGCTTCCGATGCGAGACTACTATACCAAAACAACATATTACCGTCTGTTTATCTCCGAGATGTTCCCGAAGATAAAAAAGGCAATTTATATAGACTCGGATACGGTTATTCAGGGTGATGTTTCCGAACTGTACAGGGTTGACCTGCAGGATTATTATGTAGGAGCATGTGTCGAAAAGGTCATGGTTGACACACCTGTATTCAGAAACTATGTTGAGAGAGCCATCGGTATATCTGCCAATAAGTTTTTCAATGCAGGAGTAATGGTAATAAACTGCGTCAAGTTCAGAAAAGAATTTGTTCTGGACAGATTTATTGATCTTCTGAACGTGTATAAGTTTGTTGTCACACAGGACGAGGACTATCTCAATGTCATCTGTCACGGAAAAGTGAAATTCATTGATCAGAGATGGAACGTTCAGACATACGGCACCCCATACTTCCCTGCAGACAAGGCTAAACTGATTCATTACATCATGCAGAATAAGCCCTGGCATTACAGAGACTGCATCTATGAAGAAGTTTTCTGGAAATATGCGAAGATGACATCGTGCTATGATGAGATAGTGAACGACCTGAACAGTTATACCGACGAACTCAGGGCAAGAGACACGGAGCAGCAGATTAATCTTGCTGAAACAGCACAAAAGGAAATAGACAGTCCCAACAACTATTTGAAATCTGTTGTCCGCAAGAATTCCGCCCCGGACAGAGTTGCAGTTTTGGAAAAGATTCAGCAGTATGAACTTGAAGGCAGGTTCGATGAGGATGTGGAGGAAGATCCTCCTGCTCCTGTTTTGCTGCCGGACAAAATCAATTACATCAGAACAGACTGGTTTTCACGGACAAAAACCGGACTTGCATATCTTGCTGCTCACGTATTCATCAGCCAGCAGAAGAGAAAAAAGAATTTCGTAATCAAAGAAATACGCGGTGTTGAAAACCTTCACAATCTGGAGTCCGGCGCTGTCATAACATGCAACCACTTCAGTGCGTTTGACAGTTTTGCAATGTACTACGCATACAAGGCTGCAAAAACGAAAGGCAGAACACTGTACAGAATAATCAGGGAGGGCAACTACACAAACTTCCCGGG
>CADAXH010000139.1 GCA_902791785.1 uncultured Ruminococcus sp.
GAAGCATCAAATATGGCAAAACCTTTTGCAATTGCAAGCGGAGTGGGCATGCCGCCGTAATCATTGACCTTCTCAATTTCTATATCCATGAGTTCGAATTTCAGATTGATTGTTCTCTCTGAAGCTTCCGGAATGATAACGGCAAACTCATCTCCTCCGATTCTGTATATGTTGCTGGACATGAATGTCTTTTTCAGCACCTCGGCGGTTGAAGTAATAAGTCTGTCTCCGCATTCGTGACCATAGTTGTCGTTGCACTTCTTCAGCTCATTGATGTCGCAAAGAACAATGGCAAAGTCAGCTTTTCCGTTGTTGATATCTTCCTGAAATTTCTCTTTTTCTTTTGAGTATGCCCTTGTGTTTCCGACCTTGGTCAGATAATCTATGTTTGCAAGCTGCTCCATATACGCTGTATGGGCGCGAAGTCTCTGAGTCATTGTAATTGTTTTGTCATGGACATAATTGACCAGGTCGCGCTCCTGAGGCTTTTCCTGAGCATTCGATGCTCTGCTGTTGTCTATGCCCTCTATCTCATCAAACATTGTTTTGAGATTGTCGGAAAGACCGTTTATTTCATTTCCAAGAACCTGCATGCGCTTTTTCATTCTGTTTGAATACAGGACAAAGAACAGTATGCTGAGAGCAAGCAAAATCAGAGTTGAACCTATGATTATAATCATTGAGTTCTTGATTTCATTGGTAATCTGTGTTGCCTCAAAATCCACACCCACAAGTCCGACAACTCTTCCATGAGAGTCCTTAATCGGGCTCCATGCAGTATAGTATGTGCCCCATTCATCTGCATATGGTTCTTCGTCAACTCTGGAACTTCCGGCCCACGCTATCGGCTGCGAAGGAGTGAAAACGACTTCCTCTCCATATTCACCGGGGCTGTCTATATCCGGGTCAATGACAAAGACCTGCTTGCCGTTCTCCAAACGGGTTATGTATATATACGGGATGAAGAAATCCTTCTGTGAATCCCTGATTTTTATGAGAATCTGTTCTATTTTGGTACATCTCTCCGAACCGTCGGCAATTCTGGCTCCTGTCTCTTTGTCAAGTGTCGGAGTGTCTTCTTCAGTTATCTGTTTCAGTTCGTCCCCGTCAATCAGTGTAGCAGCTGAAGTTGCAACCGATTCCATGTAGTTCCAAGCCATTGTTTTCATGTTTGAAACCGAACGAGCAGTCAGAAGCACGCCCATTGCACTGATGGAAATAACCATTACTATGCACATTATCAGGAAGAACTTGGAGTTTGTGTCTTTATATGTCCTTTGAGTTTTCGCTGTTTTAACCATACAGTTTTTAGTTATGCCTTGTTACAGTTTAAGACACGTGAACCTTTCGTATTATTTCGTAACATTATCGATTATTGATTAATGAGATCTTTGTTTTTTCCTACCTTGTATTTTTTCAGTATGCCGACCACCACTCCCGTCAGGGCAATCAATGCTATTGCGTTAGGAAGAACCATAAGCTGGTTGAACAGATCGGACAATCCCCAGACGAAATCACTCGATACAAGTGTTCCAAGGATAATGAATCCCACTGAGATTATTGTGTAGATGATTTCTCCCTTTTTTCCGAACAGGTATATGAAGTTCATTTTTCCGAACATGTTCCAGCTGAGAATAGTGGAAAAGGAGAAGAAGAATAAACATACTGCTATAAATATGTTTCCGACCGTGCTGCCGAAAGTGGTTCCGAATGCAGTCTGCGCCAGATTGGTCTTGTCTATCGTGTCTATTACGGTTCCGAAATATCCGTTGTACAATAGTCCGCCTTCAGTGTACATGGTTGTGATGATGACAAGTGCATTCAATGTCAGCACTATGAAAGTATCTATGAAGACGCCTGTCATTGCGACAGTTCCCTGTTCATGAGGATTGCTGACGTTTGCCAGGGCATGAGCATGAGGTGTTGAGCCCATTCCCGCCTCATTGGAAAACAGTCCTCTTTTTGCGCCTTGCGTCACAGCTGTTTTTATTGCAGCGCCGAAAGCACCGCCTATAATTGCCTGGGGCTGGAAAGCATATTTGAAAATCATGGCAAAAGCTGCTGGAACCTTGGTTATGTTGATGGTCAGAATCACAACTGTACCGAAAACAAACATTATAGCCATTATCGGAACGAGTTTTTCAACCACGCTTGCAAGTCTCTTTACTCCGCCAATGAAAACCACTATGCATATAACTGCCAGAACTATTCCGGAGACCCAGGTCGGTATTCCGAATGCAGTGTTGCAGACAGATCCGATTGAGTTGGCCTGTACCATTCCGCCAAGAAATCCGACTGCCAGGACTAGAGCCACCGCAAAGAAAGTCGCCAGGAATTTTCCGAACTTGCCCGGGAAAGCTCTCTTTATGTAATAAACGGGACCGCCAAGCACTTCACCATTTTCTTTAACAATTCTGGTTTCCTGAGCAAGAACAGCTTCTGCGTACATGGTAGACATTCCAAAAAATGCTATAATCCACATCCAGAATATTGATCCGGGACCTCCGGTCAGTATTGCTGCAGATGCGCCAACTATGTTTCCGGTGCCTATCTGTGCTGCTATGGCAGTTGCCAATGCCTGAAACGAGCTCATTCCACCCTTTTGCTTGTCCGAGCCGCTCTTAATACCTCCGAACATTCGCTTGAAACCCTCACCGAAGCACCTGATCTGAACGAACTTTGTTCTGATGGTAAACCAGACTCCGACAGATATCAGCAAAATGAACAAGACGTAATCTGACAGAAAATTATTGATTGTATCCACTATTTTCATCAAAAGATCCATAAAAGCCTCAAAAAAACAAAAAAGATTAGCCAAAAAACAAAACGAAGCACAAAGATGCATATCCTTATGCCACTTTCCTACTATTCTATCACACATTATTGTAAATTGCTATGGTAAATAATAGTATAATAATATACAATCAGTAAAGAAAAATCTCACTTTTTTGCAACCGAAGCCACTACCATAGCATACAACGGATTAACTGATGAGCAGAAGTCACTCATCAAGCACAAGTAAATCTATTTATTCGAACACCCCGGAAGCTCAACCTTCCGGGGTGTCAACTCGCTTAATTGTTTTCTTTTTTTACTTCTGACAATTTCTCTCCTCTAAGTGCGGTAAATCTATCAGACAGTTCGTTAATAAGGCTGTAGTCATTTCCGTTGTATCTCTTGTATTCTCCTAAACCGAAATACTCCCTTTTCGTTTTTCCGAACGATGTTGTTTCATAAGTTATGCTCCAGCTCCATGGTCTGTAATCTGTCATAAACATATCACTTTTCGGACGGTTCTCAAGTGAAAAGACCTTCTTTTTTACCAGGAATTCTTCAAACTGAGCGACCGCCTCCTCAGAGGCTGAGTATGTAGTTGTAATGGTCGGTTCTGAATAGAAAGCACGATCAGAAGATATATAATTCCAGTTTCCTTCTTTATCTTTTCTCAATGACATTTCGTGATACTCTCCGCGCATATCCCCATAACCGGGACAATAACTGACACTGATTATTTTTATCTCTTTCATTTTCCCCCCCAGAATCAATGCTTTGTAGTCAATTCCAATTCGATGTTAAAAAATCCGTTTCTAATTTGCCCAGGA